>NZ_JBQDYE010000025.1:0-67069 GCF_052044155.1 Salinisphaera sp. SWV1 | reverse complement strand
GGCGCGACGTGCGTGCACTGTTCGGCGGCCGGCGTGCCGATGAATGCGCGGCCGTGGCCGCGGCCGTGCGCCGGGCCTGCCCGCCCACGCGACGGGCATTCGCGGCCCGGATCTATGCCACGGCGGGTTTTTCGAGCTTGCCCTGGTTGCATCGGTTGCGCATGCCGACGTTCATACTCGCGGGCGACGATGATCAGGTCGTGCCGCTGCCCAATGTCCGTCTGCTCGGCCTGTTGATCCCGGATTCGCGGCTTTCGATCATGCGGGGCGCCGGGCACTGGCTGGTGCTGGAACGCCCGGACGAAGCCGCCCGGCGGATCGAGGAATTCCTGGATACGCCGCACCCGGTGCAGCCGGGGGGTGAAGCGATCTGAGCGACGCGTGCCTCGCCTTGCGACAGCCCGGGGCCGGCGGCGCCTTGTCACAACGCCCGGCAGGCTCTACTGTCGAGCACATGGGCGGCGCTACAGGTCGCATGAGGCCGATGTCCGATCCGTCAGGAAACAGAATTCATTCGCTGCACGCCATCCGGCGGCCCGGCCGGCGGCTGCCGCCCGAACTCAGCGTATTGCGGCGCCGCACCCGGATCCAGGTTGACTGGCTTGATGTCGACGGCGTGCGCCTGCGCTATGGCATTCGGCGCGGCCGTGGCCGGCCCATGCTGGTCCTCAATGCCATGGGCGCGAATCTCGATATGCTGTTGCCGCTGGTCGACGCGCTGGATGACGCCGAGATCATCGTGCCCGAGATGCCGGGGGCGGGGCGTTCGCCGGCCCTGGCCGTGCCGCGGCGGCTGGGCTGGTACGCCGATCTGATCTCGACCTTTCTGTTGCGTCTAGGCTACGACGAGCCGCTGGATGTCGTCGGTCTGTCCTGGGGCGGCTCGCTCGCCCAGCAGTTTGCGCTGGATCATCCGGCCGAGGTCAATCGGCTCGTGCTTGCGTCCAGCGCCATTGGTTGGCCGAGTCTCGCCACGCGATCGAGTACGTTCAAGCGTCTGGCGGCGGCGCGGCGCTACGAGCGCGCGGAAACGCTGCCGTCCGCGGTGGCGGGCCTCTACGGCGGGCTGGTGCGCCGGCGGCCGGAACTGATCAGCCGTCGCGGTCGTTATGCCAGCGGCCCGAGCACACGCGGCTACATCAACCAGTTGATGGCCTCGCTGGGCTGGACCAGTGCGCATCGCCTGCATCGTCTGCACTGTCCGACGCTCATCATGGGCGGCGACGACGATCCGATCGTGCCGCTGGTCAACAGCCGCATCCTGTATTGGCTGATACCCAAGTCGTATCTGCATGTCGTGCGTGGCGGCGGGCATCTGTTTCTGCTGATGCGAGCCAACGAATCGGCCGGGGTGATTCGTCGTTTTCTCAACGAACGCCGCTACGACGGAACCGACGGCGCAGACTACTACGCCGCTCGCGGGCTCGCGGCCGACGGCGCACTCAAGCCGCGCCTGCCGGCCTCGGCCTGACGGGCCGGGCGCGTCAGGCCGAGGCCCGCTCGGGGCCGTATTATTTTCCGTGCCGGCGGTCGCGGGCCGCGGCGACGGCCTGGCGATGCGCCACCGCCATCCGGGCCGCCTCGGCGAGACTGCGACGATCGTAGCCGCGGGGATCAAGCGGGGCGCAGACCCGTACTTCGGCCCGGATCGCGCGCAGCCGGAACAGATCCTGGAAATGCGGCCACAGCGGGGCCTCGTTCACCCACGGCGCCAGCGCATGATGCATGCCCGGGGGCGTGGTGTCGTCGCAGTAGCGCAGGCTCACCGGCAGCACGTTGTAGCCGCCTTCGATGGCGGCCGCGAACAGCCGGGCATGAAACCGTCGCGGGTTGGGGTCGGGGGTGGTCGTGCCTTCCGGGAAGAACAGCACCGAGCGACCGGATGCCAGCATCGCGCGAATCGATGCGCTGGTTTCCCCCGTCTTGCCCTGACCGCGGTCGAGGAACAGTGTGCCGCCGGCACGGGCGAACGCGCCGACCACCGGCCACCGGCCCACTTCGGCCTTGGACACGAAGGCCGTGTTGAAGATGCGGCCGAGCACCAGGATGTCGAGCCACGAACAATGATTGGCCACCACCAGCATCGGCCCGGCCGGCACGTCGCCATCCACATCCAGACGCACGTGTAGTGCGCCGAGCATCCGGCCCAGCCACCAGTTGATCAGATACTTGCTGCGCCGGCCCAGCAGCGGCACCGCCGGCAACAGCACCAGGCCGAGCAGCAGCGTGGCGCCGAAGCGCAGGGCCTTGAAGCCCAGGCCGATGCGGCCGAGCAGGGGGTGATCCGTGGCGAAGGAGGAGGTCGTGGACATAGGCGCGTATCGTGGCCGGTTCGGAATCGTACGACGTCGCGCGGCAAACGGCCATGGACGGCCGGTTGCCCGCGGTATCGCGAACGCAGTTTAGCCAGCGCCGCCGCAGGCCGACAACGCCCACGTTGTCGGCGGGGTCAAAGCTGGGGCTCGGGCGGCACGGCTTCGTAGATCGGCTGGAATCGATTCACGATCGTGCAAAACAGGCGCGCGGTCTGTTCCGTGTCGTAGCGCGCGGAGTGTGCCGCTTCGTTGTCCCAGCTCATGCCGGCCGCCGTGGCGGCGCGGCGCAGGACTGTCTGGCCGAAGGCGACACCGGCCAGGGTGGCGGTATCGAAGCAGGAAAACGGGTGGAACGGGCTGCGTTTGATACCGCTGCGCGCGATCGCGGCGTTGAGAAAACCGAGATCGAAATGCGCATTGTGGCCGACCAGCACGGCGCGTTTGCAGCCGTCGGTCTTCATGGTTTCGCGTACCATGCGAAAGATGCGGCCGAGCGCGTCGCGCTCGGGAATGGCCGGACGCAACGGGTGGTGCGGGTCGATGCCGTTGACCTCGAGCGAGGCCTGCTCGATGTTGGCGCCCTCGAACGGGGTCACGTGATAGGACGCCGATTCGCGCACGGCGAGCTGGCCGTCCTCCTCGAACCCTACCGTGACGGCAGCGATTTCGAGCAGGGCATCGGTCGCGGCATTGAAGCCGCCGGTCTCCACGTCGATTACCACCGGCAGGAAACCGCGAAAACGAGTGGCCATCCGCGGCGTGGTCGCGGCTTCATCATGGGAGTCGATCATGGCGGCATGGTAGCAGCTGCATTGCTTCGACGGGACCGGTGGCGACGCGATTCTGTATACTCAACGGCCTTCAAACACTCCTACGGCAGCGGATTGCAGCAATGAGCAGTGACGTGCGCAAGGTCGTGCTGGCTTACTCCGGCGGCCTCGATACCTCGGTTATCCTGAAGTGGCTTCAGGATGAATACGATTGCGAGGTGGTGACCTTCACCGCCGACATCGGCCAGGGCGAAGAACTCGACGAAGTCCGGCCCAAGGCCGAAAAGCTCGGCGTGAAGGAAGTCTTCATCGACGACCTGCGCGAGGAGTTCGTACGCGATTTCGTCTATCCGATGTTCCGCGCCAACGCGATCTACGAAGGCGAGTACCTGCTCGGCACGTCGATCGCCCGCCCGCTGATCTCCAAGCGTCTGGTCGAGATCGCGCAGGCGACCGGCGCCGACGCCATTGCGCACGGCGCGACCGGCAAGGGCAACGACCAGGTCCGCTTCGAGCTGTCCGCCTATGCGCTGATGCCGGGCATCCAGGTCATTGCGCCCTGGCGCGAGTGGAACCTGAATTCGCGCGAGAAGTTGCTGGCCTATGCCGAGGCCCACGGCATCGATATCCGCAAGAAGGTCGACGGCGGTTCGCCGTATTCCACCGACGCCAACGCGCTGCATATCTCCTATGAAGGCGGCGTGCTGGAAGACCCGTGGACGCCGGCCGAGGATTCGATGTGGGAATGGAGCGTGGCGCCCGAAGACGCGCCGGACGCCCCGCAGGAGATCGACCTGACCTTCGAGCGCGGTGACATCGTCGCCATCGACGGCGAGCCGCTCACGCCTTATCGGGTGCTGGCGAAATTGAACGAGTTGGCCGGGGCGCACGGCATCGGGCGGATCGACATCGTCGAGAACCGTTATGTCGGCATGAAGTCGCGCGGTTGCTACGAAACACCGGGCGGCACGGTCATGCTCAAGGCACACCGTGCGATCGAGTCGATCACGCTGGACCGCGAGGCGGCGCATCTCAAGGATGAGCTGATGCCGCGCTATGCCAAGCTGATCTACAACGGCTACTGGTTCTCGCCCGAGCGCGAGATGCTGCAGGCGGCGATCGACCAGTCGCAAACCCACGTCAACGGCGTGGTGCGCGTGAAACTGTACAAGGGCGCGGTGAGCGTGGTCGGCCGGGCGTCGGCATCGGACAGCCTGTTCGACCAGGCCATCGCCACCTTCGAGGACGACCGCGGCGCCTATGACCAGAAGGACGCGGCCGGCTTTATCCGCCTGAATGCGTTGCGGTTGCGCCTGGGTCACCGCCAGCGCTGACATGCTTTAGCTGACCAAGCCTTTCACGTAGGCTTGCCTTGCCACAATGGATAGGAAAGAGGCCATGAAACGAACGATTGCACTGTTTGCCTGCGCTTTCGCGCTGACGGCGTGCGGCAACCAGTCGAGCTCGGACAACACTCAGTCCGGCGGCGATAACAGCCAGTCCGGATCGAGCACGAGCCAGGCCGACAATGCCAAGGCCAAGGCTGGCGCGTCCGGGCAGTTCGCCAACAAGAAGGAAAAACGCAGCTATGCGCTGGGCATGGACATCGGCAATTCGCTCAAGGATCTGCCGATGGATGTGGATCTCGACCAACTGACCCAGGGCGTGCGGGATGTCGTCAGTGGCGGCAAGACCAAGCTGAGCCAGAAGCAACTGCATACCGTGATGCAGGGCGTGGTATCCGACATGGAAGCCGCTCAGAAGAAACAGCAGAAACAGAAGGCCGTGGCCAATCTCAAGGCAGGCCAGAAGTTTCTGGCCCAGAACAAGACCAAGCCCGGCGTGAAGACGCTCAAGGACGGTCTGCAGTACAAGGTGATCAAGAAGGGTAACGGGCCGCAGCCGGATGCCAACGACAGCGTGACCGTGGACTATACCGGCAAGCTGATCGACGGCACCGTCTTCGACAGTTCGAAAAAGCGTGGCAAGCCGGTGACCTTCCCGGTCAATGCCGTGATCCCGGGCTGGACCGAGGCCCTGCAGCTGATGCACGCCGGCGGTGAATACAAACTGTTCATCCCGCCGGATCTGGCCTACGGCGAGCGTGGCGCCGGCTCGAAGATCGGCCCGAATGAAACCCTGATCTTCGACGTGAAACTGATCAGCGTGCAGAAGAACAAGGGTAACGGCTCGAGTGGCAACGGCAATTCGGGTGACACTTCCGGCTCGAGCGACAGCTCGAATGCCGACTCGGGCAGCAGCGCGGGTAGCGGAAACTAGTCGCGTACCTTGTCTCGCACCCTGCGCAAACCGCCGGCCCTTGAGCCGGCGGTTTGCGTTTCGGGGGACGACGAGGCCGCCGGTCGGTTTCCGATGGGTGGGCTGCGGCCCGGGGCGTCGCGTCGCGCCCGGCACCGTCAATGCAAAGCGCGCGGCCCATCAGGCAACCTCGCGAGCCGATCGGCCGGCCACCGCGCACGCCGACTCGAGGGCCGCGGAATCTGTCGAGATGCATGTATTATGCACCATCTAAATCGTGCGCAATCGAGCCCGCGGCAGGGCCAGTCGCCTTGCCATGCGACTAATGGGCGAGCCCGCGGGGCGCTGACGCGATGTGGGGCGTGCGCCCATGCGTTGACGGCTTCCGGGCGCCGAAAAGCGAGCTGCAAGAGCGCCGGACGCGCGCCCGTGAAGCGGCGAGCGTGCCGATAGTGATCACGTTTCTTGACAGTTTTTCAAGGGCTTGGTAACTCATCAGTTCCAGGGAAAAATATGAGGTTCGGCCGCGGTCCGCTCTGGCATGGCGGCGCGGCGAAAAGGGGGGAGCGTGGAGCAGATGGCGAATGTACGGGCGCCGCACGGTGTCGTGCTCGGCAGGCGCGCGGTCGCGTTGCCGCGTCCGCACGCGGGCGCTCGTCGCGTACTGCTTCATCGTCCCCATGTTCAAAACAGCCATGCGATGACCGGCCCATGTGCCATCGTTTCAATCCGTATTCCCAAGTGCCCAAACCCTGATCGCCACGGCGGTCGGGGTTTTTTTTGCACCGTCACCAGCGAGGAGAGCCAGACCAAATGAGCGTATTCGACTTCGACGATTACAAGATCAACCGTAGAACACTACTCAAGACGGGGGCCGCGGTCGGCGCTTCAACGCTGTTGTATCCAGCGATGAATGCGTTTGCCAAAAGCGATAACCCGATCAAGATCGGCCAGATCGACCCGCAGACCGGCACCTATGCCGCGCTGGGCGGCAACCAGATCGCCGGCGCACGACTGGCCGTCGACCAGATCAACGCCAAGGGCGGCGTGATGGGCCGGCCGCTGCAGCTGCTGGTCGAGGACAGTGCGGCCAATGTCGGCCAGTCGGTGCAGAAGGCCCGCAAGCTGGTCAACCGCGACAAGGTCCACTTCCTGATGGGCGCGGTGTCGTCTTCTGTGGCGCTGGCGGTGTCGCAGGCGGCACGCGACATGAACACCATCTACATGGATATCGGCGGGCACGCCGACTCGGTCACCGGCGACAAGTGCAGCTGGAACACGTTCCGTACCTGTTCCACGACCTGGCTGCTCACCGCCGGGGACTTTCAGTCCATCTTCGATAAATACGGCAAGCGCTGGTATTTCATCACGCCGGACTATTCCTTCGGCCATGCCCTGCACGCCGATTACCTGACCCAGCTGAAGAAGGCGGGCGGCAGTGAAGCCGGCAACGCGCTCGCGCCGCTGGGCACGACGGACTTCTCGTCGTATCTGATCAAGGCGAAGTCGGCCAACCCGGACGTACTCATCGTACTGGGTGCGGGCGACGACATGATCAACACCCTCAAGCAGGCGACCCAGTTCGGTCTGAACAAGAGCATGGGCGTGGGCGGGCCGATGATGGAACTCGAGGTGCTGCAGTCGCTGCCCGATGCCGCGCGCTACGGGATGTGGAACATGGAGTGGTACTGGAACCAACCCAATGTGCCCCATGTGGCGGATTTCGTGGATTCGTATCGCAAGGCCAACAACGGCAACACGCCCAGCGCACGCAGCTGGTTCGGCTTCGCCAGCGCGCACGCCCTGGCATTGGCCGCCGAAAAAGCCAAGTCGCTGGATGCGCGCAAGGTCGCCCGGGCGCTCGAGGGGCTGGAGCTGCCGCCGGAGGTGGCCCTGCAGCCGAACAAGGCCGTGTATCGTGCCGGTGACCATCAGCTCATCGGTAGCGAATATCCGGGCACGATCAAGTCGAACGGCAAGTATCCGGATCTGTTCAACGTCGCCGACGTGGTGGATTCCAGCAAGATCGCCCGCTCGGTCGCGGAGAAGGGCTGCAAGATGACTTATCCGTCGTAGTGGAATGGAATGGCGCGGGCCGGAGCGAGCGCGCCGGCCCGCGCTCATGCCAGGGGGCGCTTTTCCGCTACGCGAGGTGGGTGAATGGAACTTCTGCTGTTCAATATCTTCAACGGTCTGATCATCGGCATTTTCTATGCGCTGATGGCCTTGGGCCTGTCCCTGATCCTGGGACTGAACGGGATCATCAATTTTTCTCATGGCGGGTTCCTGGCGCTGGGTGGCTATATCGCCTACAGCCTGTCGCCCGTCATCGGCTTCTGGGGCGCGTTGATCGTGTCGCCCTTCATCGTGGGGTTGCTGGGCCTGGTCGTCGAACGTGTGCTGATCCGGCCGCTGTATTCGCGCGACCCGTTGTTCAGCCTGCTGCTGACCTTCGGTCTGGCGATGATCATGGAGGACTTGATCCGTACCTTCTGGGGCGCGAACGGCCTGCCGTTCAACGTGCCGGCTGCGCTGAGCCATCCGTTGAGCCAGACCTATTTCTTCGTCACCGGCTATCGCGTGTTCCTGGTGGTGCTGGCGCTGCTGGCGATCGGCTCGCTGTTCGCGCTGCTGCGCTATACCCGGATCGGGGTGCGCATTCGGGCCGGCAATGCCGATCTGGAAACCGTTTCCGCACTGGGCATCAATATCTATCAGCTGCGCGCGATCAACTTCGGCGTCGGCATCCTGTTCGCGGGACTCGCCGGCGTGCTCGCGGCCGGGCGTCTCGGCCTGACCCCGACCATGGGGGCCTCGCTGATCATGCCGAGTTTCGTGGCCATCATCGTCGGCGGTGTGGGCAGTCTGCTCGGCAGCCTGCTCGGCGGCATCATCATTGGTGTGGCGGCCGGCATCGTGACGACCTATTACCCGGCCGCCAGTGACGTGGTGATTTACGTGATCATGGGTGTGGTGCTCGTCGTGCGCCCGCGCGGATTGCTTGGCCAGGAGGGCCTGCTCGAATGAATGCCACGACGATCCCAGGGAAATCGCCGACGGCGAACGGGGCGCGTGCTGCCACGGCAGCAATCGACCTGCCGCGGCTCGTATCCGCGCTGGTTATCTGGGCGCTGTTGCTCACCGTGCCGTTCTGGTTGCCGCTGGTCGGCGGCTACACGGTGCTCGGCACGCGCGTGCTGATCTTCGCGCTGGTCACCCTCGGCCTCAACCTGTTGCTCGGTTTCACCGGCGGCTTGTCCTTCGGGCATGCGGCCTATTTCGGGCTCGGCGCCTACGGCACGGGGCTGATGCTCAAGTTCGTCTCGCCCAGCACGCCGCTGGCGATTCTGGTCGGGGTGCTCGCCGGCGGGCTGGCGGCCACGCTGTTCGGCCCGCTTACGGTGCGCCGAAAGGGCATCTATTTCGCGATGATCACGATCGCCATCGGCCAGATGTTCTATTTCATCGCGGTGCGCTGGAACAGTCTGACCGGCGGCGAGGATGGCCTGACCGGTTTCTCCCGCACCAACATCCATTTCGGGAACTGGGTGCTCAATATCCACGACCCGACGAACTTCTATTACTTCACCCTGTTCTTCTTCGCCATCGGTTGTCTGGTGGTCTGGATGGTGCTGCGTTCGCCACTGGGGCATACGTTCGTGGCGATTCGGGAAAACCCCAGGCGCCTGCGTTTTCTCGGTCTGCCGATCGGCGTGTACATCTGGATCGCCTTCGCCATCTCGGGCTTCGTCGCGGCGCTGGCGGGCGCGCTGTATGCACTGCTGAACAACTTCACCTCGCCCGAGGACATGAACTGGATCCTGTCGGGCGACTTCGTGATCATCTGCGTGCTCGGCGGCATGCGGACCTTCTGGGGGCCGCTCGTCGGCTCGGTGATCTACGTGGTGGTGCAGGATTATCTGAGCAGCATCACGGTGAACTGGATGTCGTTCATCGGTGCGATCTTCGTGCTTTCCGTGCTGTTCTTCCCTTGGGGACTGCTCGGTTTCTTCCAGGGGCGTTTCAACAAATGAGTCTGCTGTCGTTACAGAACGTCACCCGCCGCTTCGGCTCGCTGACCGCCCTGTCGAATATCTCGATCGAGGTGCCGCAGGGCGAGCTACGTGCCGTGATCGGCCCCAACGGCGCCGGCAAGACCACATTGTTCAACCTGATCAGCGGTTTCTTTCCGCCCAGCGAAGGCGAGGTGGTGTTCGACGGGCAGTCGATCAAGGGCGTGCCGCCGGAAAAACTGGTGCATCGCGGCATGACCCGCACGTTCCAGATCACCGAGATCTTTCTCGATTTGAGCGTGTACGAGAATCTGGAAATTGCCGTGGAAACCGCGCATGGCCTGAATCTGCGCCCGTGGCTGTCACCGGCCCGGCGGCGACAGGTCCGTGCCCATATCGACGAATTGATGCAAACACTGCATCTGGAAGATCTCGCCTACCGGATGGCCGGCGAGCTGGCGCACGGCGACCAGCGCGTGGTGGAAATCGCCATTGCGCTGGCGCGTGAGCCGCGGCTGCTGCTGCTCGACGAGCCGACCGCCGGCATGGGCGACGAGGAAACCGACCGTATGACCGATCTCATTCGTCATCTTCATCGCGAACGCGGCATCACCATGCTGTTCATCGAACACGATATGAACATCATCTTCAACGTGGCCGATCGCATCACCGTGCTGGATAACGGACATCTGCTGGCCGAAGGCACGCCGGCCGAAATCTCGGCCAATGCCGACGTGCAGGCGGCTTATCTGGGGGCGGCGCAATGAGCGATATTCTGCACGCCGATCAGTTGCATACCTACTACGGCAAGAGCCATATCCTGCACGGCGTATCGCTGCGGGTGGAGGCGGGCGAGATCGTGACGCTGCTGGGGCGCAACGGCGCCGGCAAGACCACGACCCTGCGCTCGCTCATGGGCCTGACGCCGCCGCGCAAGGGGCGCATCCAGCTGTTCGGCAAGAATGTGACCGGCTGGCCGCCGCATCGCATCGCCAGGCTCGGTGTCGGCTATGTGCCGGAAGGTCGCAAGATATTCGGCCATCTCACGGTGCACGACAACCTCCGGGTGCCGGCGGCCACGAGCGGCCGCTGGACACTGGATACGGTGTACGAACTGTTTCCCCGCCTGGCCGAGCGCCGTACCAGCAAGGGCGGACAGTTGTCCGGCGGCGAACAGGAAATGCTTGCGATCGCCCGCGCGCTGCTGCTCAATCCGCGTTTCCTGATTCTGGATGAGCCCTCGCAGGGCCTCGCCCCCGTGATCGTGGAGGAGGTCATGAAGACGGTGGTGGCCATGCGTGACGAGGGCATCGCCGTGTTGCTGGTCGAGCAGAACGCGTGGTTGGCGCTACGCGACGCCGATCGCGCCTATGTGCTGGGCGATGGTGCGATCGTACACGAGGGCTCGGCCGCGGAACTCGCGGCCGATGAGGACCGCGTCAAGGCGCTGGCGGGCGCCAGCCTCGATACGTCGGCCTCGGCTGCGATCGGCTGATTCATCCGGGCCGCGTGATCGCCCCCGGCGCCGGCATGCACCGGCGCCGGGGGCGGCACGGCATGGACAGGCTTTGGCCATGGAGCACGCCCGTGGCCCGGCCGGCGGGCCATGGGCCTTATTGGGGCGCGGTAGCGCGTTTCCTGTCGCCGGGGTAAGCGCGAACGTACGGGCGATGAGGCCGCGGCGGGCGCGTCAGGCCAGCGTCCATGCCGCGCTGGCCAGTCCCGGCCCCGACAGTTTGAGATGCTGACCGGGTTCGATCGCCCCGACGCCCTCCGGCGTGCCGGTGAAGATGAGATCGCCCGGCATTAACGCCCAGGTCCGGCTGACCAGCGCAATCAGGTCGGCAATGCCCACCAGCATGTGCGCGGTATGCCCGGACTGGCGCACTTCGCCGTCCACCGCCAGCTCGAAATGCAGATCGCCGAGATCCATGTTTTCGCCAAGCGATACCATCGGGCCCAGCGGGGCGCTGGCGTCGAAGGCCTTGGCGCGCTCCCACGGCTCCCCACTGTGCTTGAGTTCCGTCTGCTCGGCGCGCAGCGTCAGATCGAGCCCGAGGCCGACGCCGTGGATATGCTCGCGCGCAGCCTCGGCGCGGATATCGCGGCCGCCCAGGCCGATCTCGACCACCAGTTCGGCTTCGTGGTGGATCTCGCCGAGCCCGACCGGCAGCCGGACCGCCTCGTCGGGCGCGACCAGCGCGGAGGCCGGCTTCATGAAGATCACGCATTCCGCACCGGGCAGCGTGTTGTTCAGTTCCTCGATGTGCTTGGCGTAGTTGCGCCCGATACAGAAGATGCGCGGCGTGCCGCGGTGCGAGAAGGCTTCGGCCTGGTGTGACGAACTCATTCGCTGGCTCCTTGCAGGTTCTTGTGCTTGTATTCGCACAGGTCGACGATAACGCAGGCGTCGCAGGCAGGCTTGCGGGCCTTGCAGACATACCGCCCGTGCAGGATCAGCCAGTGGTGCGCATCCTGCAGATAGGCCCGGGGCACCCACCGCAGCAGCCGCTCCTCGACCTCGCGTACCGTCTTGCCCGGCGCGATGCCGGTCCGGTTGGATACGCGAAAGATGTGCGTGTCCACGGCCATCGCCGGCTGGCCGAAGGCCGTATTGAGCACGACATTGGCGGTCTTGCGGCCGACGCCGGGCAGGGCGGTCAGTTCGGCTCGGGTCGCCGGCACTTTGCCGTCGTGCTCATCGAGCAGGGCGCGGCAGGTCTTGATCACGTTGGCGGCCTTGCTGTTGTAAAGGCCGATGGTATTGATGTAACGCTTCAGGCCGTCCTCGCCCAGATCGAGGATCGCCTGCGGTGTATTGGCGACCGGGAACAATTTTCGCGTGGCCTTGTTCACGCCGACGTCGGTCGCCTGGGCCGACAGCATCACCGCGATCAGCAACTCGAATGTGGAGCTGTATTCCAGCTCGGTTTTTGGCGCCGGGTTGGCGGCCTTGAGCCGTTCGAATATCTCGGTGCGTTTCTGTTTGTTCATTCAATGGGCTTCGATCGACTATCGAGGGCGTTCTTTCGTTCATCCGCAGATTACACGGATGACACAGAGTGCAAGACACATGACTCCGGTTTCAGAGCCTCCCTCGCCGACAGGCGCTTGCCTTGACCCAGTGCAAACCCGCTTCGGTCCGAGTTTGCCGCCCAATGATCTGTGTCATCTGCGTAATCTGTGGATGACAGGCTCGGCAACCGATCTCGTGGTTTGTCATCCGCTACGTTTTTCGCGTTTGGCCTTGGCGCGGGCGATGGCATCGGCGATGGTCGATTTCTTGGCCTCGGCCGTGGCGGCGGCATCCTCGCGGGCGTCGTGGGTTGCTTCGTGACGGTTCGCCCGGCGCTTGCGCGTGGTGCGGCGGTTGAGCCGTTTCTGGCGTGCTTCGAACAGACGCCGGGCGCGGGCTGCGCGCTCGGCGTCGATCGGGCGCTGCGGCGGCCACAGCGGCTGGCCGGTTTTGGGCGTGGATTCCGGCATGTCGATGCAGTCGACCGGGCAGGCCGGTACGCACAGTTCGCAGCCGGTACAGTCGGCCTCGATCACGGTATGCATCTGTTTGGCCGCACCGATGATGGCATCCGTGGGGCAGACCTGGATGCAGCGCGTACAGCCGATGCATTCGTCCTCGCGGATGAAGGCCACCTTGGCCACGCTGGCATCGCCGCATTCCGGATCGAGCGGCTTGGGGTCGATGCCGGTCAGCTCGGCCAGATTGTCGATGGTGGCCGCCCCGCCCGGCGGGCAGCGATTGATATCCGTCTCGCCCGCCGCGATCGCCTCCGCATATGGCCGACAGCCGTCGTAGCCACAGCGCCGGCACTGGGTCTGAGGCAACAGGGCATCAATGGCGTCGACTGAAGCGTCGGTCATGGAGTCGCGATGGGTACGTCCAAGACTGCGTCGGTATCGGCTTTCAACTCTCGACGCACGTTGTGGTCCATATGATCGAGATAAATTCGAATTCCTTCGCGACGGGCAAATCGAAATGCCGGCACAAGATCGCTATCACCGGTAGATACAACGATCGTGTCCACGAAGCGTCTGAGAGAAAGGCGTGCGATATCTAGACCAATACGCAGATCCACGCCTTTCTGTGAAGTATTGGGTACGAGATCGTTAGCTTGTAGCGTGCGTGGTTCGCCTCGGGTCAGCGAGCGCATTGCCGAGCTCCCGATTTTCCAATCGTGCGTAACCGTTTCGCCCATCCGAAGCGCAAAGTTCGGCAGCATCTCGAGACGATCGAGCAAGCTTCGATGCTGGCGCGATACCTCCGTGCGGGACAGATCGAGGCTTTCACGACTAATCGGGTTCAGCAAGCGATCCTGTGCTGGCGGCGCATGATAGAAGTAAATTCGCAGAAGCGTTCGATCTGCAAGCAGTGGATGATTACACAGCCGATAGCAAGCCGCTTCAATATCAGAAGCGGCAGGAAAGCGTCGAAGCGTCTTGTGAAGCTTTTTGATGACGAAGCCGCCATCAAGTAGAACCGCGTATTGATCAGACATAAAAATGGACCGCTAACCGCTCGTGGCACCGAAGTGCGCTTGAATCAGAGACGAACGGCGCGGTCACTTCTTCTATCAGTTTATAGAATGCGCGTTTGAGCGTGCTGATTCAACCCTGGTCTACTTGATCTTGTCCCCCGGCTTGGCGCCCTCGTCCGGCGAGAGCACGTGCGGCGAGTCGCCGGCGGCAAGTACCATGCCCTCGGAGACGCCGAAGCGCATCTTGCGCGGCGCCAGGTTGGCGACCAGCGCCACCAGCCGGCCTTCCAGCGCGCTCGGGTCGTAGGCGGACTTGATGCCGGCAAATACCTGGCGTTTGCCGAGTTCGCCCACGTCGAGCTGCAGGCACAGCAGCTTGTCCGCGCCCTCGACATGATCGGCCGACTCGACCCGGGCGACGCGCAGGTCGACCCTGGCGAAATCGTCGATGCCGATCATGCCGTCGTCTTCAACAGGCTTCGGGGCATCCTTGGTCTGTTTCTTTTCTTCCTTCGCTTGTTCCGGTTCGGCCTGGGCCGGCGCCGCGGCGGCTTCCAGATCTTCCTTGCTCGCCTCGATCATCTTGTCGATCGCCGGCTGCTCGACGCGGCGCAGTAGCGGCTTGAACTTGGCGATCTCGTGATCGAGCAGCGGCGTATTCAGGTCGGCCCAGGCCAGCGGTTCGATCTGCAGGAAGGCCTCGGCGCGCTCGGCGGTGGCCGGCAGCACGGGCTTCAAGTAGATCGTGAGCTGGCGGAACAGATTCAGCGCAGTGGTGCAGATCTGCTGGAGTTCGGCGGCGCGGCCGTCTTCCTTGGCGACCTGCCAGGGCGCGCGCTCGGCGACATAGGCATTGGCTTCGTCGGCCAGCGCCATGATCTGGCGAATGCCCTGGGCATAGCGACGCGATTCGAAGTGATCGGCGATTTCCTCGCCGGCCGCGGCGAAGTGCTCGACCAGTGCCGGCCGGTCGAGTTCGGCGGCGAGTTTGCCGTCGAAGCGCTTGCCGATGAAATTCGCACAGCGGCTGGCGATATTGACGTACTTGCCGACCAGATCGGAATTGATCCGGGCCAGGAAATCCTCGAAGTTCAGGTCCAGATCCTCGACCCGGTGTGTCAGCTTGGCGGCGAAGTAGTAGCGCAGGAATTCCGGATTGATATGGTCCAGCCAGGTGCGCGCCTTGATGAAGGTGCCACGGGACTTGGACATCTTCTCGCCGTTGACGGTGACGAAGCCGTGCGCATGAATCGCGTCGGGGGTGCGATAGCCGGCGCCTTCCAGCATCGCCGGCCAGAACAGGGCATGGAAATAGACGATGTCCTTGCCGATGAAGTGATACAGCTCGGCCTTCGAGTCACGGCCCCAGAAACGATCGAAGGTCAGCGCCGGGTCGGCCCGTTTAGTCACCAGATTCTGGAACGCGGCCATGTAACCGATCGGCGCATCCAGCCAGACATAGAAATACTTGTCTTCGGTGCCCGGAATCCTGAAGCCGAAATAGGGCGCATCGCGCGAGATGTCCCAGTCGCGCAGGCCGGTGGCAAACCATTCGTCGAGTTTACGGCTCATGGATTCCTGCAGGCGGTCGCCGCGCATCCAGTCGCGCAGGAAGCCCTCGAAATCGGCCAGCTTGAAGAAATAATGTTCCGAGTCGCGTTCGATCGGTGTGGCGCCCGACAACACTGACACCGGATTGCCCAGCTCGGTCGGCTGGTAGGTCGCGCCGCAGACTTCGCAGGCATCGCCATACTGATCGGGGCTGCCGCAGTTCGGGCAATCGCCGCGGATGAAGCGATCCGGCAGAAACATCTTGGCTTCGGGGTCGAATGCCTGCGAGATCGTGCGCCGGGCGATATGGCCCTCGGCGGCGAGTTTGTCGTAGATCGCGGCCGACAGTTCGCGGTTCTCGTCCGAATGCGTGGTGTGGTAGTTGTCGTAGACCACCATGAAATCGGCGAAATCGCGCTGGCGCTCGGCCGAGACGCCGGCGATCAATGCCTCGGGCGAAATCCCCTGATCGCGCGCCTTGAGCATGATCGGCGTGCCGTGCGCATCATCGCCGCAGACCGCGATGCAGTTGTGCCCGCGCAGTTTCTGGAAGCGCACCCAGATATCGGTCTGGATGTGTTCCAGCATATGCCCCAGATGCGTCGCGCCGTTGGCATAGGGCAGGGCGGAGGTGACCAGAATATCGCGCGCCATGATGTGCTCGAAATCGTCAGTTTTCAAAGCGCGCCAGTATGCCACACCGCGCCCGTGGGCCGGCCCCGAGTTGCTATCATTCGCGCCAGCCCATTTACACGCACAACCACACGGTGCGCCCATGAGCGATTCCCTTCGCCAAAGCATCGAGGCCGAACTGGCCCGATATCACGAATCCTATCTCGATACCGACCTGATGACCGCGCGCGCCGTGCGCTCGCTGGCGGTCGAGGCCGGTCGGGTAACCCTTGAACTGGACCTCGGCTTCCCCTGTGGCCGCTACGGTCAGGAGCTTGCCGAGCGCGTGCGCGAGAAGCTCGAAGCGCTGGCCGATGTGCAACAGGCCGATGTGACCGTTGGCTTCTCGATCAGCCCCAAGGCCGTGCAGTCGCAGCTCAAGCGCATCGACGGTGTGGCCAACATCATCGCCGTGGCCTCGGCCAAGGGCGGCGTCGGCAAGTCCACGGTGGCCGCCAACTTCGCGCTGGCGCTGGCCGCCGACGGCGCCAACGTCGGCCTGCTGGATGCGGATATCTACGGCCCCAGCCAGCCGCGCCTGATGGGCATCGACACCCGCGCCAAGGCTGCTGGCGAGAACGTGATCGAGCCGGTCGCCGCCCACGGGCTCAAGACCATGTCGATCGGCTATCTCATCGACAAGGAAAGCCCGGCCATCCTGCGCGGGCCGATGGTGACCTCGGCGCTGCAACAGATGCTGTTTCAGAGCGCCTGGGGTGATCTGGATTATCTGATCATCGACCTGCCGCCGGGCACCGGCGACATCCAGCTCACGCTCGCGCAGAAGATCCCGGTCTCCGGTGCGGTGGTGGTCACCACGCCGCAGGATCTGTCGCTGATCGACGCGCGCAAGGGCGTGGAGATGTTCAAGAAGGTGAGCGTGCCCGTGCTCGGCATCGTCGAGAACATGAGCACGCATATCTGCTCCAAGTGCGGCCACGAGGAGCACATCTTCGGCGAGCACGGCGGCCAGACCCTCGCCGATGAATACGACGTCGATCTGCTGGGCGAATTGCCACTGGATATCTCGATTCGCGAATACGCGGATTCGGGCAAGCCGACCGTGGTCGCGGCCCCGGACTCCCAGATCGCCGCGGCTTATTTCGATATCGCCCGCAACGCGACCGCGCGGCTGTCGCGGCAGAAAAAGGATTACGCCAGCAAGTTCCCGAACATCAAGGTCGAGAGCACATAGTCGGCGCGAGCCCGGCGTAAAAGCGCCGGGCCGCCCGACGACCGTGGATGCGCGCAGGCCCGGCGTGCCCTGGCGCGTGCATGGCGCATCACGCCCCGGGGCACGATGTCTGGCGATGGTGTTTATTCGCCGACGCAAGCCGAAGCACAAGGATGATCGGGTCGGTCTATCGGCGCCGGGCGCAAAGCGATAGGGGCGCTCAGCGCTGACCGACGCTCTTTTCTGAATCGGCGCAATCCGTGAAATCTGTGGGTAAACCGACCTGTCGTCAGGACACTAGAGCCTGTTGCCGTTATGGCCGGAACGCAGCTGGCGTGCCTCATAGATCTGCCAGGACAGCAGAATCGGTATGCCGATCACGATTTCACGTCCGCGTTTGATCAACGACAGGGCCAGCGCGGCGTCGTTCGACAGCCCGAGCATTTGCCCGAACACCATCAGTCCGGCTTCCTGCACACCGAGTCCGCCGGGAACCAGGAAAGCCAGGTGGCGAATGGTCAGGGTGACGGATTCCAGAATCACGGCGGTTTCCACGCCCACCGGATGCCCGAGCAGGTGCAATGCAAGCCAGACTTCGAAGCTGCCGCTCAGCATGCCCACGAGCTGCCACACGGTCGCCTTGGCGAGACGCCACCGGTGTGTGATGACGTTCTCGATTTCCTGGTCCAGCGTGGCGCCGCCGCTGAGCATCTGGGTCAGCCGGCTGCGACCGCCAAGCGTGCGCTCGGCGAAACGTTCGAGCCGCTGGAAGATGCCGGCGTTGTCGAGTAGGAGTAGTGCGATGATCGGCGCCGGGCAGGTGAGCGCGATGCCGATGAGCACCTGCGTGGTGGTTTCGTTCGACTGGGTCAGGATGATCAGAAGCGCGACGCCGATGGCCGTGAACAGATACTGACTGAGCAGCGATGTGAGGACTTCCACGACCACGCTCGCAGTGGCGGTGGCGCCGTCCACGCCGCGCAGGATGAGCAGTCGGATACCGGCGAGTTCGCCGCCGACGCTGGCCACCGGCAGTAACCGGCTGACCCCTTCGCGGACCAGTGCGATCCAGGTGAGTACGCCCCAGCGGGCGCGCCGGTACGGATCGGGGCGCACGATGAGCAGGCGCCAGCCCAGCGCGTCCAGTGCGATCGGGCAGAGGTGGTAGGGCAAAAGCCAGAGCAGGTTCCAGCCGCCGATCGCCAGGGCGTTGAGTACCGCGCGATAGCCGGTATGGGCGATGAGACCGATGACAAGCAAACCGCCGACCAGGGCGACGACATAAGCGAGTCTTTTCACATGGGCCTCGCGTCGGTCACAGGTATGGACGGGTCAGCATTCAAAACCATCGGCGCATCTCATCAGGGCCGGGCGGTAAACCAATCCGGCGCGTGCAAAGCCGAGAGCGTAGCGGTCCAGATCACGGCGTCAACGGTGGATCGAGTGGCAAGGCCCCTCAGGTCGGGTTGTTCACCGGGCCGTTCAGCCGATCGCTGTCGGCGATTTCGGCAAACCGGGCCGGTCGCAGACCGGCCCGTTGCATGGCCTGCACCACGCGGGGGCTGATCAGGGCGGCATACTCGCCGCGGTGGTCGTAGTCGACCATGGCCGGCGTGAGCCGGTCACGACTGGCCGGATGACAGTAGATTTCGGCTGGCGCGCCGCCATGCGCGGCGGCTATTGCCGCCAGAACCCGCGCTTCGGTCATGTGGCCGGTCGCCCGCAGGCCCAGCAGGCGGGCGTTGGATGCCACCCCGGACGCGGTCATGCGCCGCCGCATGTGCCGCAACCAGGGTGCCATCAGTGTGGTCTCGACCGCCGTACGCCAGCCGCCGTTGCCCGGCTCGCCGGCATCGTGGCGTGGCTCGTAGGGCCAGCGCATGGCCCGCAGGCCATACTCGCCGCCGATACGCAGCGCCAGCGAGAGGATGGTGGGGTGCACGTGGAAATGCTTGTGTGCATTGACATGATCGAGGACCAGCCCGGTGGCCGCGAATGCGTCGTACTGCGCCCGGATTTCCGCGGCGAGCTGCCGCCGCACACGCGGCCGAAAGAAAAAGCGCGCGCCGGCGCTGGCCATGCCGTCGTGGAAACGGCCATTGGCATCGACCAGATCGGGAATGACCGACCGGGGCAGCACGGCGCGGCCGTCGGTCAGCACCAGGTGCAGCCCGATGCCGAGCGCGGGCCGCGCATGCGCCAGCGTCACCGCCTCCGGCGCGGCTTCTGCGCCCACCATGAGACTGGCCGCGCTCAGGATGCCCGCATCGTGGGCGTGCGCGACAGCCTCGTTCACCGCCGGATGCAGGCCAAAGTCATCGGCCGTGACGATCACGCGCCCCGATGGCGCGCTCATCGCGGCCGAGTTTCGGCCGGCATGGCGTGGTCGCCCCGCGTCGGTCTCAACGATGACTCAGGAACTGCGCGAATTCGCGGCCCTCGCGCAACCGCCGTCCGATCATGCTGGGATGGCGCACCATTTCGGCGGTGAGCTCGGCGATCTTGCCCGGCCGGAAGTAGAAGCGCTTGTAGAAGGTTTCCACCGACTCGAAGATCTCCTCCTTGCCCAGGTGCGGATAGCTGATCGGGGCGATCTGCACGCCATCGTCGTTGACCAGCGCCTCGGGGCCGCTGGCATCGAGCCAGCCGTTTTCCATGGCCTCGTCGTAAAGCCGAGTACCCGGGTAGGGCGCGGCCAGGGACACCTGAATGGTGTGCGGGTTGATTTCCCGCGCGAAATCGATCGTCTCGCGAATCGTCTCGCGCGTTTCGCCGGGCAGCCCCAGGATGAAGGTGCCGTGGATGGTGATACCGAGCTTGCGGCAGTTCTTGGTGAACTCGCGGGCGATATCGGTACGCAGACCCTTCTTGATGTTATGCAGGATCTGGTTGTTGCCGGACTCGTAGCCCACCAGCAGCAGCCGCAGGCCGTTTTCCTTCATGATCTTGAGCGTCTTGTACGGCACATTGGCCTTGGCATTGCACGACCAGGTGACGCCGAGCTTGCCCAGCCCCCGGGCGATCTCCTCCACCCGCGGCTTGAAGTCGGTGAAGGTGTCGTCGTCGAAGAAGATTTCCTTGACGTGCGGCATCTCGCGCTGGATATAGGCCACTTCCGCGACCACGTTCTCTGGGCTGCGCACCCGGTAACGATGCCCGCCGACCGTCTGCGGCCAGAGGCAGAAGGTGCATTTCGAACGGCAACCGCGCCCGGTGTAGAACGACACGTACGGGTGTTCGAGATAACCGATGAAGTAGTTCTCGATGGTCAGATCGCGCTTGTAGACCTCGGAGACGAACGGCAGCTCGTCCATGTTCTCGATCATCGGCCGATCGGGATTACGCACGTGCTCGCCGTTGGCATCGCGCCAGGTCAGCCCGAGAACGCCGGACAGGTCCCGACCTTCGGCGACTTCCTTGCAGGTGTAGTCGAATTCCTCGCGGCCCACGAAGTCGATGGCGGTGGACGCGCCCAGCGAGCCGTCCGGGTCCACGGCGACCTTGGCGCCGACCATGCCGATCAGCAGTTTGGGGTTCTCGCGCTTGAACGCTTCGGCGACTTTCACGTCGGTGGCGAACGACGGCGAACTGGTATGCATGATCACCAGTTCGTACTCGTGCGCCAGCGGCAGCACGTCGTCCAGGGTCAGGCCGTCCGCGGGCGCGTCGATCAGCCGACTGCCGGGGACCAGGGCCGCCGGCTGGGCCAGCCAGGTGGGGTACCAGAATGACTTGATTTCGCGCTTGGCCTGGTAGCGTGCGCCGGCACCGCCGTCGAAGCCGTCGAAGGAGGGCGGATGCAGGAAGAGCGTTTTCATCAGTGCTTATCCATTGACTGTGGTTTCATGGAGCCGTCGGAGCCGATCCGGTAGGTATAGCCTCGCCAGCGGATCGAACGGTTTGATAGTCCGTTGAGCCAGTCGTATAGCGTCAGGAACTCTCGCAACGGCCAAAGCCATAGGCCGTCGGTCGCGGCGCGCCCGGCACGACGGTTCTGAACCCCGTGCAAAGCCACGTCCGCAGTGATTGTCACACCCAGCAGTACGATAGAGATAGGCTGCGCGCAAGTCATTATAACGCCGCACAAGGCCGTGGGCAGTGTACAACTGACGAAAAGAAAGCCGTAACTGACCGGTGCGAGCAGACGGATCGTGCGCATCCATCGCGTTTCGTGGCGGCGCAGGCCGCGCAGGCCGGGTTCGTCGACCGTGGTTTCGACCACGACGTCCGACAGGACGATCGAGCGCCCGAGCGCGCGGATCTGTTGCCCGAGCCGGTGATCGTCGGCCAGGTGGTCTGCCAGCGCGGCAAAGCCGCCGATCCGGGCGAGATCCTCGCGGCGCAGCGCCAGGGTCGCGCCCGCCGCGTAGTCCTGTACTCCAAACAGACGGGCCACGAGTACCGACGGCATGAACCAGTCGTCGATGAAAAGTGTCGCAAGACGGGACCAGCGCGCCGCGGTCGGCCGGCCGCGATAAAGGCAGGTCACCAGGCCCACGTCCGAATCGGCGAGCGGCGCGGTCACACGGTGGAGGTAGTCGGGGCGGACATGGATGTCGCTGTCAGCCAGTACGAGGTGCTCGTGGCGCGCCGCGGTCATCATGTTGACCAGGTTGCTGACCTTGCGATTGGCGCCCCATTCACGCGCATCGAGCACGATGTCGATGTCGTGCTCCGGATAGGCCGCACGGATGCGCCGGGCCACGGCAAGCGCCGGATCCGTTTCGTCCTGCACACCGAACACGATCTGGAATTCCGGGTAATCCTGTTCCACGCATGAGCGCAGGGATGATTCGAGCTCGGTCTCGGCGCCGCACAGCGGCTTGAGCAGCGTGACCGGCGGTGCCGCGCCACGGGCTGCGGTGCGGCGCCGTTGCTTCGGGCCCAGACAGGCCGCCAGCAGTGCCATCAGGCTGTAGCCGCCGGCAAGACCGGCCAGGACAAAACCCAGGGTGTGGAAGACCTCGGAAGCGTTTATCACATCGGCGCAGGGTTGGGGCTGAATTCGATCGGCACGTGACGGCGGGGCCGTGCCGAATTCGTCGGGGCGGCAGACGATAGCGCAAAAGCGGGGTTCGCGCAGTGACAGCGCGACCGCACGCACGGTCCGGCCACGCGAATCCATCCGCTTGTTTTGGTGCACTTTCCGCGCCATTGCCGCGTTGCGGCCACGGGCTGCATGCCGGCAGACTGGCCGTGGCCGCGCCTTGTGCGGCACGAAAAATCACGCGAATACAGACCTAGGCTGCCGGACCAGCGGCGCGCGCCTCGTCGGCAATATCGATCACCACCTTGCCGATCGCAGCACCCGCTTCCAGATGCGCGTGCGCGGCGCCCACATCGCCCAGGTTGAAACGGCGCTCGTCGAGCAGTGGCACAAGCTGGCCCGCGGCCACCAGCGCGCCCGCCCGGGTGAGGATGTCGCCGTGGTGCGCCGGATTCACGCCGTTGAGCATGGCCGTGAGCATGAAGATCGTATGCAGGGTCAGGCTCTTGGTGTGCATCGGCGTCAGATCGGCCGAGTATTGTGACACGATGGTCGCCACCTGGCCGTTGACGCGGACCGCGTCGAACGACTTGGCGATGTCCGAGCCGCCGGTGGCGTCGAAGATCACGTCGAAGCCGCGGCCGCCGGTCAGCCGCGCGACGTATTCAGCGACCGATTCCTCGCGATAGTGAATGGTCTCGTCGGCCCCGCAGCGGCGCGCGATGGCCGCCTTGTCGGCGCTCGAGACCGTGGCCGCCACGCGCGCCCCCTGGGCCTTGGCGATCTGGATCGCGATATGGCCGACACCGCCGGCACCGCCGTGGATGAGCACATGATCGCCGGGCGCGACGCGCGTTCGATCGACCAGTGCTTCCCACGCCGTGATCGTAACCAGCGGCAGGGCCGCGGTTTCGCGCCAGCCGAGCCCGGCCGGCTTGAATGCCATCAATTCGGCATCGACCACCACGTACTCGCCGTAGGCGCCGCCGCGACCGACCAGGCCGGCCGCGCAGCCATAGACGGCATCGCCGACGGCAAACTGCCGCACGTGGTCGCCCACCGCGTCGACTTCACCGGCCACGTCGCAGCCGAGCACGGCCGGTAGCGCGGGTGCGATCGCCGGGCCGGCGGCGCGGAGCTTGGTGTCGACCGGGTTCACGCTCGAGGCGATCTGGCGCACGCGAATCTGGCCCGGGCCCGGTGCGGGCAGCGCCACATCGGCGGGCTCGAAGACATCGGGCGTGCCGAATTGTCGAATCTGTTGAACTTGCATTGAGAAGCCGAAGGCTTGGATTTCGCTGCTCAACATACGCCAAGCAAGGCATTTCGGCATAGCCGCATGGCAGACCAAGGTCCAGTGTCGCGCGATTCCCGGGCCCCGCATTGTGCATTTCAGAGCGCGGGTCGCGGCCCGATTGCAAGACGCGGCGGCGATGAGCAACGCTTTGCATCCTTGGGGGAATCATGAAGCGGAACTGGACACTGGGTGTCGCCATCGCCATCGCCATGGCGGCGTCGCTGGCTGCCTGCGGCGGCAACAGTAGCGACGACAACAGCCAGGCCAGCGCGTCCGGCACGGAGGCTCGCAGCCTGTATGCGCCGGCTTCCCAGAATGCGGTGATCCCGTTTCCGAACAATCTGCTGTTCGTCGATGCCAGCAACACCACCGGCCTGCTGGCCGGCGTGAGCGCCGATGGCACGCTCAATATCCCGGATACGACCGGTGCCAATCCGGTGATCGCCGACGCGAACAAGCTGGACGGGTTCTCCACCACCGATAATCTGTATGCCGATTTCTCCGGCGCGGATATCGACGTCGCCACGGCCAATAATGGCAGCGTACGCGTTATTGATGCGGCGACCGGGTCGGAACTCGCGGCCGGCACCGACTTCGACGTGGTGAAATCGCCCGACGTGGTCGACCACACGCGGTTGCTGATTCGGCCGCTCAAGCCGCTGGACCCGGCCACCACGTACTACGTGGTCATCACCGACCAGCTCAAGACCACCAATGGCGGCCGTGTGGCGCCCAGCGATCAATTCGCGATCGCGGACTCGGCCAGCGCGGTCGGCTCCGATGCCAATCCGGCGGCCCACTTCAGCGCGGCGCAGCAGGCCACCCTGGAATCCATCCGCAGCCAGCAGATCCGCCCGATCCTCGACAGCGTGCCCGGCGCCAGCGCCAGCAATGTCGTCGTGGCCTGGCAGTTCACCACTCAGAGCATCGGTGCGTCATTGCGGTATATCGCGGCGCACCCGACGCCCAACCCGAACGGCAGCAGCGACGGCGGCATTCGTGTCCAGCCGCTGCCCGACGGCCATGGCGATCAGCTTTCGACCGGTGATATCAACGCCAGCCTGCCCGATACCGCGAATATCTACCAGGGGACGGTGGATCTGTCGTACTACCTCGCCGCCGCCGCGCACGACGGCACCTCGCCGCCGGCGCCCCTGACCACTTACTGGGTTTCCGATGGCAAGGCCGCCCCGGGCCATGCGACGCTGCGCACGCCGAGCGGCGGCTCGATCCCGTGCAGCGTGCTGGCGGCCAGCGATTCCACCACGGGCTGCTTTCCGTATCCCAAGGTGCGCTCGGTGCAATCGGTACCGGTGCTGGTGGCCGTGCCGAACGCCAACAGTCCGAGCGGCGGCACGCCGCCCGCGGGCGGCTGGCCGGTGGTGATCTTCCAGCATGGCATTACCGGCGATCGCACCAACATGTTCGCGGTGGCCCCCGTGCTGGCCGCGGCCGGTTTCGTGACCGTAGCCATCGATCTGCCGCTGCACGGGCTTGCGCCGGGTAACGCGCTGGCGATCAGCGGTCACGAGCGGACCTTCAACCTGGATGCCAACGGCGACGGTGCGGTCGATCCGTCCGGGGCGAATTTCATCAGCCTGACCAGCCCGATCACCTCGCGCGACAACCTGCGCGAGGCGGTGGCCGATCTGATCGATCTCAACGCTACCGTCATGCAGAGCTCGATTACCGTCGTGGGCGGAACCGCGATCAAGCTCAACGGGCAGCCGAGCCAGTTCCTCGGTCATTCGCTGGGCGCGATCGTGGGGTCGACGCTGATGGGCGTGACCTCGGCGAGCGCCTTCGACGCGGCGACGCTCGCCAACCCGGGCGGTGGCGTCATCCGCCTGCTGGGCGGTTCGGCGGCGTTCGGCCCGAAGATCGCGGCGGGGCTGAAGGCGGCCGGTGTCGGTGCGGGCAGCGAGGCCTATCAAAACTTCCTGCGCCTGGCCCAGACCATCGTCGACGGCGGCGATCCGATCAACTACGCCAAAACCGTGGCGGTGCGCCATCCGTTGCATATGATCGAGGTTGTGGGGGGCGGCAACGGCGGCGTGAATCCGCCCGATCTGGTGGTGCCGAACGCGGTACCGGCCAACGTCGGTCCGGACTTCACGCCGGCGACCAGCGGCGCCTGTCCGGTCACCGCCGGCTATACCCCGGCGCTGGATACCGTCTGTGTCGGCGGGCCGTTGTCGGGCACCAATCCGTTGGTGGCGGCGATGGGTCTGGCTTCGGTCGCCGAAAGCGTGCCTTTCCAGGCCGGCAGCCAGCCAGCCGACAGCGTGGTGCGCTTTGCCAGCGGTGCGCACAGCACGATCCTGGATCCGACCGCGGGCACGGCCAATGGCAGCGTCGATCCGCAGGAAGGCGCGGCGACCACGGCTGAAATGCAGTGCGAGAGTGCCGGCTTCCTGGCGGCGGCAGCCGCCGGTGTCGCCAGCCCGACGATTCCCCTGGGCTGTCGGCAGTAGGCGCGCGACCGGCGGCGTGCCGTCGCCGGTTCGGGCACGCCGCGCCCGCCCGCCGGTCTGTCCGGGGCGGGGCGCGGCGTTGTCGCATCCGGGCGCGGCTGGCTACACTACCCGGCCGACCGGGTTCAGGCCGGCACAGCGCTCCCGCGCCGCTGCCCGAGCCCGGCATGGTTTCCATCCATGCGCCGCATCGCGCCGTCCGAGCATCGTCAATGAGCATCAAGTCCGACAAGTGGATCCGCCGCATGGCCGAGAGCGAAGGCATGATCGAGCCCTTCGAGCCCGGCCAGGTGCGAGAGCGCGACGGCGAGAAGATCGTCTCCTACGGCGTGTCCAGCTATGGCTACGACGTGCGCTGTTCGCCGCACTTCAAGATCTTCACCAACATCAACACGGCGGTGGTCGATCCCAAGGCGTTCGATTCGAGGGGCTTCGTGGATTTCGAAGGCGAGACCTGCATCATCCCGCCGAATTCGTTCGCGCTGGCCTCGACGGTTGAGTACTTTCGCATCCCGCGCAGCGTGCTCACGATCTGCCTCGGCAAGTCGACCTATGCCCGCTGCGGCATCATCGTCAATGTCACACCGCTGGAGCCCGAGTGGGAAGGCCACGTGACGCTCGAGTTCTCCAACACCACGACGCTGCCGGCGAAGATCTACGCCAATGAAGGCGTGGCACAGATGCTGTTCCTGGAATCGGACGAAGTCTGCGAAACGTCCTACGCCGACCGCGGCGGCAAGTACCAGGGCCAGCGCGGCGTGACCCTGCCGCGCGCCTGAACCCTTTGGCCAAGGCGTTTCTTGCGCGCAGTCGGCTGAGTAAGAAAGGGCATTTGTCCGCAAATGCACACGAATGAGCGCCAATAAGAAGAAAGATTAAGACAGTGCTGCTTCAGCTGTGCGAGCAAATTGCGTCGTCAAGCCGTTGCGTGAGCTGTATCCCTGCTCGGCAGCGTTTTGATGAAGGCCAACGGATGACTTGAGCGGTTATGGTCAGTCGAAAACGTGCTTCGGGCGCTGGGATGCATAGTCCGCCACTATTGATCCGGCATCAAAACAGCTGACTTCATCAGCTGTTTTCAAGGCTTCGCGGCCGATGGCCGCGGCGAGCATGCGATCGCATACTCGCGCTATTAACCCGAAAAATCATCTATTTTTGTGCCGTGTTAATAACGCTAATGCAAGAGTTCGTGTGCTCTTCATTCTGCGTTTATTTGCGGACTGATTTTCATCGGTCGGGCCTCACAGTCGATAACAGGCCAAACCGCTGATCAGTGGCCGGTCGTGTCGCTGCGCGACAGCGATTGCATCGTCAGGACATACTGCGTGTTGCCGTCCTCGAGACGCCGTACCTGAACGGGAATCCAATCCGCATTGCGCGCCAGCCAGAAGGTCAGCGCGTGATGATGCTGGCCGTCGCGGGCCAGTTTGACGGTATCGAAGAGACCCCCGGGTGTCTTCAGGTTGCCCGCGTCGCTCACATGCACCTTGTAGGTCTGCAAGCCGTCGTCGTCGGCGAGGATGAAGCGGTGTCCCGTGGGCAGCGTGTTGCCGGGCCGGGTCGAGGCCAGCCAGCGGCGGGCCGCGATCTGCAATGACATCGGGTCCTGCGTGCCGGGCTTGAGCGCGTAGGTCTGGCCGTCGCCCTTCCCGTTCCGATACTGAACGGTCATGGCCGACCAGTCGAACTTCAGGGTGTAGCTATGGCCCGGCTTGCCCTCGACGTGATGACGGAAATACCGGGGCTGGACCTTGCCGTCGACGATACAGAAGCGGGTCTCGTCGTCGATGTCGCCCAGGAACATGCGGACCAGCGCGTTGGGTTTGGCATGGCCGGTATAGACGAAACAGCCGTTCTGCTGGCCCGGCTTCAGGCTGAAATGGGCATCGCCCAGCGGCAGCCCGGATTTGCGCACGCTATAGACTGCGCTGAAGGCATCCGTGGGCGAGGCCAGTGTGGCGGGGCTGACGACGGCGAGGCTCAGCCCCGCGAGCAGAACGGTTGTCAGATGTGCCGTAATCTTCATGGGCCGGGGGTATCCTCGTCGTAGTCGATGATCGGCGGCTCGGATTGCAGGCGACCGTCGCGATGGATGCCGTCGGTGCGCCAGACCACCCGCCCCGAGATGAGATCGTCGAGTGCGGCGGCGTAAAGGCGCTGTTCGATGCGATCCATGATGCGGTCGGCCAGCATGTCGGCGGTGTCGCCCGGGCGAATGGTGATGCGGCCCTGGCGGATCACCGGGCCGTCGTCCAGCGTGGGGGTGACGAAATGCACGCTGGCGCCATGGTCGCGATCGCCCGCGGCCAGGGCGCGCTCGTGCGTGTGCAGGCCCTTGTATCGGGGCAGCAGCGACGGATGGATGTTGACGATGCGCCCGGCAAAGCGTTCGACGAAGGTATCGCTCAGCACCCGCATGAAGCCGGCCAGCACGATCCAGTCGGGCTTCTCCGCGGCGATCCGGTGCGCCAGCGCCGCGTCATAGCTTTCCCGATCCGGGAAATGGCGCGGCGAGATGCTGACCGCGGGCAAGCCGGCGAGGCGCGCCGTCTGCAGGCCCGGCGCGCGTGCCTTGTTGCTGGCAACCAGCACGATCTCGGCGTCGAGCGCACCGGCGTCGATTGCCCGCATGATGGCTTCTAGGTTGCGCCCGCGCCCTGAGATGAGCACGACCAGCCGGGCCGGGCGTTTGTGTTCGCTCGCGCTCATCAAACGATGCGCACGGCGGGCTCGTTATCTTCGCGGGCATGCACGTGGCCGATTTCGAACACGGTCTCGCCGGCGTCTTGCAGCACCGTGCGCGCCGTCGCGGCCTGATCGGCCGGCAGCACGATGCAGTAGCCGATCCCGTTGTTGAAGGTCCGCGCCATTTCCTCGGCCGCCACGTTGCCGGCCTCGGCGAGCCAGTCGAACACGGCCGGCCGTTGCCAGGCCGAGCCCTCGATGGTCACGGCCTTGTCCCCGGGCACGACGCGGGCCAGGTTTTCGGCCAGCCCGCCGCCGGTGACGTGGGCCATGCCGTGGACGGTAGTCCGGGCCAGCAGCTCGCGCACGGCTGCCACATAAATGCGCGTCGGCGCCAACAGTGCATCCAGCAGGCTGTGCTGGCTGCCGATCGGCGCCATGAGATCGGCGCTGCTGGTCTCGATGATCCGGCGCACCAGGGAATAACCGTTGGAATGCGGGCCGCTGGAGGCCAGGCCCAGCACCACGTCGTTTTCCGCGATGGCCGAACCATCGATGCGCGCATCGTATTCGACCACGCCCACGGTAAAACCGGCCAGATCGAAATCGCCCGCGCCGTACATGCCGGGCATCTCGGCGGTTTCGCCGCCGATCAACGCCGCGCCGGCCTGGCGACAGCCTTCGGCGATACTGGCGATGACCGGGCCGGCCACGTCGGCGTCGAGATGCGCGGTGGCGTAGTAATCGAGAAAGAACAGCGGTTCCGCGCCGGCAACCAGCACGTCGTTGACGCACATCGCGACCAGGTCGATGCCGATACCCTCGAAGCGCGCATGGTCGATGGCCAGGCGCAGCTTGGTGCCGACGCCGTCGGTCCCCGAGACCAGCACCGGCCGGCGATAGCGATCGACCGGCAGTTCGAACAGGCCGCCGAAGCCGCCCAGGCCGCCGATCACCTCGGGGCGGCGGGTGGCTTCCACGGGGCCGCGGATGGCGTCGACCAGGCGGTTGCCGGCATCGATATCCACGCCGGCATCGGCGTAGGTCAGGGAGGGACGATCGCTCAAGATCAGGCCTTCTCGGTTGCGTGAACCAAACGCCGGAACTCCGGCAGCAGCATGGTATTGTACCGTTTCGAAGAGCACGACTGGGATTGCGCTCCGACACCCATGACCGCAGGCGATAGCTGACAGAAATGCGTGGACGCACACTCGCCCTGGTCGGCGTGGCGGGGCTCGTTCTGGTGGTCGTGCTGTTGCACGGCATGCTGCTGCCGTTCGTGCTCGGCGCCGGGCTGGCTTATGTCTGCGACCCGATCGTGGATCGCCTGGAACGACTGCGGCTCAATCGTACGCTCGGCGTGATCGTGGTGTTCGCCGCCATGATTCTGTTATTCGCGCTCCTGGTCTTCCTGCTGTTGCCGATTCTGCAGGCGCAGTTCGATACGCTCGTTCGCAGTCTGCCGCGCTATCTGGACTGGGCACAGCATGCCTTCAACCCCTGGATCCGGCGTGTGGCTCCCGGGGTCGGCGGGATCGACGCGGATTCCATCCGTCAACTCATCGCCAACAACTGGGGCAGCGCTGGCGGTTTTGCCTCAGCGATCGCCAAGAAAGCGTTTTCGTCCGGAACGACGCTTTTGTCGTGGGCGATCAACCTGTTGCTCGTGCCCGTGATCATGTTCTACCTGCTGCGTGACTGGGATCGCATGACCGGGTTCATTCGTGCCCAGCTGCCGCGGCGTTACGAAGCCACCATCACCGAGCTCGCGCGCGAGACCGACGACGTGCTCGGCCATTTCCTGCGGGGCCAGGCGCTGGTGATGCTGGTGCTGGGCACGATTTATATCGTCGGCCTGTGGCTGGCCGGACTGGATCTGGCCCTGGTGATCGGGCTGGGCGCCGGATTGATCAGTTTCGTGCCCTATGTCGGCGTCATCTCCGGCGTGTGCATGGCGAGCGTGGCGATGCTGGTGCAGACCGGCGACCCCTATCAGCTGATCTGGGTGGCGCTGGTGTTCAGCATCGGCCAGCTCATGGAGCAGATGGTGCTGACGCCGCTCATGCTGGGTGAGGCGATCGGTCTGCATCCGGTCTGGGTCATCTTTGCCGTGCTGGCCGGTGGGCAGCTGTTCGGCTTCATCGGCGTGTTGCTGGCCCTGCCCACGGCCGCGACCATCGCGGTCATGGTGCGCTATGCCGGTCGACGCTGGCGGGCCAGCCGCCTGTACCTTCAGGAATGAGCGCCCGTTGGCCCGGACTGTCGAGCCGCGCGGTTGCCCGCAGCTTGGCATACCGGCATGCTAGCGCATCGTCGCGCAGGGGGCGCGGCGTCGATCCATCCATGTCAGGTTCGTATGTCCGTACAGCTCGTTCTCGGTGTTCAGCTGCCGGCTTCGGCGACATTGTCGGCCTTCGTCGGCCACACCAACGCCGATGCCAAGGCCGCGGTGGCCGAGGTCGTGGACGGGCGCAGCGAGCGATTGTTCGTGGCCGGCCCGGCGAACTGCGGCAAGACCCATCTGCTGCAGGCGGCCTGCCGGGCGATCGGCGACGCCGGGCGGCGCAGCGTCTATCTGCCGCTGGCCCAGGTCCGTGAGCCGATCGGCTCGCTGCTTGAAGGGCTGGCCGACATGGACTGTGTCTGCGTCGACGACGTGGATGCCATCGCCGGCGACCGCGAGGCCGAGATCGCACTGCTGGGCCTGTCCGATCAATTGCGATCGCGGGGCAGCCGTCTGCTCGCCGCCGGTTCGGCCGTGCCGCGCGAACTCGGGCTGGCCCTGCCCGATCTGGCCAGCCGGCTGGGCTGGGGCGGGGTCGTGGTCTGCCGCGCGCTGGATGACGACGACAAGCGCGAACTTTTGATTCGACGGGCCGAACAGCGCGGCATGGATATGCCGGAGGCGACCGCCCGCTGGTTGATACGGCACGGCGAGGCCGGGGTGCCGGAACTGATGGCCATGCTCGACACTCTGGATCGCGCCTCGCTGGCCGCTCACCGCCGGCTGACGATTCCCTTCGTCAAGCAGGCGCTGGGCTACGGCTGAGCCCTCACGCCGGGCGGGACAAGCGCCGGGCGACGTCGGCCACCCGTGCGCCGAGATTGCGCGCGAGTCGTTTCTCGATCTCCGTGAGTGGCTTGTCGCCCAGCATGCCGGCCACGTGGCTGGCGCCATACGGCGTGCCGCCGGAATCGGTCTCGGCGAGCAGGTCGTCGGCGGTATAGGTCAGCCCGGTGATCAGCATGCCGTGGTGGAGGAGCGGCAGCATCATCGACATCAGTGTGGTCTCCTGCCCGCCGTGCAGGCTCCCGGTGGAGGTGAACACCGCGCCCGGCTTGCCGGCCAGCGTGCCCGACAGCCACTGGCCGGACAACGTATCGATGAAGTGCTTGAGCGGGGCCGCCATGTTGCCGAAACGCGTCGGCGAGCCGAGGATCAGGCCGGCGCATTCTTCCAGATCGTCGGGGTCGACATAGGGCGCGCCGGACGTCGGGATATCGGGCGTCGTTGCTTGCGTGGCGGGCGAGACGGGCGGCACCGTGCGCACGCGCGCGCCCATGCCGTCGATGCGCGCGACGCCGCGGGCGACCTCGTTGGCCAGTTGTTCGGTCGCGCCGTTGCGACTGTAGTAGATGATGAGGATGTCCCGGGTCATGACCTGGCCGTTGCGAATCCGATGGAGATCCATGCTGTCGCCCGGCGCGGCCGGCGTCCAGTCGCGCTCACGGAATTCGCCAGTTGCGGCTCAGCGCGTTCTCGACCCGCAGTGGATACCAGAGCTGGCCCAGGCTGCCGTTGTAGCGCGCCAGGGCCCGCGTCAGATTGCCGTGCTCGAGCTTCAGGTAATACGCCAGGATGGCGCAGCCATAGCGGAGATTGGTCGCGCGATCGAACAGGTTATCGTCCGGCGCGCCGATCGCGTGCCGCCAGAACGGCATGATCTGCATCAAGCCTTCGGCGCCGGCGGCGGACAGCGCGAAGCGCTTGAAGTCGGATTCGACCTGAATCAGCGCCAGCACCAGTTGCGGCGATAGCCCGGCCGCGGTGGCCGCCGCATGCACGTCGCGCAGCAAATTAAGCCGACGTTGGACATTGGGTACGCGCGGAGCCAGCCGGTGCGACATGTCCACCAGCCAGACTTCCGCATCGAAGCGATTCCTGAAGCCCCTGGAATCGGCCACCGCCTTCTTCAGCGCGGACCGCATACCCGGCTGCATATGCGCCGGCACCGCGGCCGCGCCGAAAGCGGTTGGCGCGCTGAAAATCGCGAGGCCGGCCAGGACGGTGGCCGGCAAACACGAAATCAGTCCGCAAATGAACGCAGAACGACGCAAATCAAAACAACGAAGGCGGGCATATCGCGCCGGACAGACGCCCTGTGGTCTGTCCGGCGATCAAGTATCCGAGGCCTTTTCTCCCCATCGTGGCAATGCAAATAACGTGCGGACGCGATGCCCGTTCAAAAACTTCGACCGCTCTCAAAGAGCAAAGCGGTCCGCCAATAAACGTCGATGCATGCGAGTACAAGACACGGCGACGGATCATTTCGCGTTGCTTACGCGTTCGTTTGCGGGCCGCTTCGCATTCATGGCCGTTCGCCGACGCCGGCTTCGATGAAACGCCCGGCTACCCCTGACTAAACACTTTGGACCCGCGCCTTGATGGCCGCGACATCGTGCTCGATCTCGCCGGATTCGGCGTCGCGCCGGCCCTTGTATTCCAGCTTGCCGGATTCCAGGCCGCGGTCCGATACCACGATGCGATGCGGGATGCCGATCAGCTCGGCGTCGGCGAACATGGGGCCAGGGCGCAGGCCGCGATCATCGTAGGCCACGTCCACGCCGGCCGCCTTGAGTTCGGTGTAGAGCGTTTCGCAGGCCTCGCGCACGGCGGCCGACTTGTCGGCCTTGATCGGAATGATCACCAGATCGAACGGGGCGATGGCCTGAGGCCAGCAGATGCCGGCCTCGTCGTGGCACTGCTCGATCGCCGCCGCGACGATGCGCGAGACGCCAAAGCCGTAGCAGCCCATTTCCGGCACGACCGCGTTACCGGATTCATCCAGCACGGTCAGATCCAGCGCTCGGCTGTACTTGTCGCCGAGCTGGAAGACGTGACCGACCTCGATGCCGCGCAGGACCTCGAGCGTGCCGGTGCCGGTCGGGCTGGCATCACCCGCGACCACGTTGCGCAGGTCGGCGAAGCGCGGTTCGGGATGATCGCGGCCCCAGTTGAAGTGGGTGAAGTGGGCGCCGTCGTAGTTCGCGCCCACGACCAGGTCGGTGGCATGCGCCAGGGCGAAGTCGGCGATGACCTCGACGTTGGTGTTCACCGGCCCGATGGAGCCGGGACCGGCCCCGAAATGCGCACGGATGGTCGCCTCATCTGCCATGGTCAACGGCGCGGCGATACCGGGCACGTTTTCGGCCTTGATCTCGTTCAGGCGGTGATCGCCGCGCAGCATGAGCAGCACCGGATCGCCCGATTCCCCCATCACCACGATCGATTTGGCGGTCGCCGATTCCGGCACGCCCATGTGCTCGGCCAGGCCGGCGATCGTGGTGACGCCCGGTGTCTCGATCTTTTTCAGTTCGCCGCCGGGCGCTGCGCGCTCGCCCTCGGCCATGACCGTGGCCGCGGCCTCGATATTGGCGGCGTAGGCGCCATCGGTGGAGACCGCCAGCTCATCCTCGCCGGACAATGCCAGCACGTGGAACTCCTCCGACTTGGCGCCGCCGATGTCGCCGGAGTCCGCGGCCACCACGCGATAATCCAGCCCCATGCGGTCCAGGATCGCGTGGTAGGCGCCGCGCATGGCGCGGTATTCGCGGGCCAGATCGGCGGCGTCCATGTGGAAGGAATAAGCATCCTTCATGATGAATTCGCGCGCCCGCATCAGGCCGAAGCGCGGGCGGATCTCGTCGCGGAACTTGGTCTGAATCTGGTAGTAGGTCACCGGCAGCTGCTTGTAGCTGTGCACATCGCGCTTGACGTAGTCGGTGATGACTTCTTCGTGCGTGGGACCGAAGCAGTATTCGCGCTCGGCGCGGTCGGTCATGCGCAGCATCAGACCGCCCATGGCGTCCCAGCGGCCGGATTCACGCCAGAGTTCGGCGGGCTGGATCGCGGGCATGAGCATTTCCAGCGCGCCGATGGCTTCCATTTCGGCCCGGATGATGGTCTCGACCCGGCGCAGCACCCGCATGCCCAGCGGCGACCAGCTGTAGAGGCCGGCGCCGAGCCGCCGGATCATGCCGGCGCGCAGCATCAGCTGATGAGAGACGATCTCGGCGTCGGCCGGCGTCTCCTTGGTGGTGGCCAGGGCGAAAGCGGAAAGGCGCATGAACAATGCCGTCGGTTGATCCAGCCTGCGATTCTACAAAAATCCGCCCGCCGGGGGCGGTTGTCGTGCCATTCCGGCCGGTGTTCGAGCGCCCACGATGGCGCCGTATCAAGGCCCCGGCGCCGGGTTGTGTCCCCGGGCGGCCGAATGCCAGCGACCGCCGGTCCACGCGATCGGCCGCTCGAGCGGCATCTCGTTCGCCAGATCCCAGGCCCGGATCGTGTCGCCCGAGCGCGCCGCCGGCGCCACGATCACGGCCATGGCGTCGGGATAGCTGTGGCCGCGCTGGTCGTGAATCGACGGTTCGGCCTCGCCGACCGGATGCGAGTGATAGATGGCGATCAGGGTTTCGCGGCGTTCGCGCATGCGCTTGAACGCGGCGATCTGGTCGGCCGGGTCCATGTCGAACCGATCGGCGGCGCGCGCGGCGCGATTGGCGATTGGATAGCGAACCACGGTCGCGCCGCCTCCGCTGGCAATCAGGCCGCAAAGCTCGATGCCCGGTGCGCGGCGTGCTTCATCGAGCAATGTGTTACCGAGCCGTTCGGGTAGGGTCAGGGGCCCGGCCCGGGTCTTGTCGCGGCGATTGTTTCGCATTCAGCCAGGCTGGGCCCGCGCGGGGCCAGATCGCCCCGGGGCATCTCCCCGGGCGTCGATGCTATAGCGCTCGAAGGTGGCATCGCAGACCGGCACGAGCTGAAAATCGAGCAGGCGCCAATCCATCGCCTCGATCGCCTCGCGCGCGGCCTCGAAGCGCGCCAGCGAGGCCGTGTCCTCGCGCGGGCAGATCAGCGCGACACCGGTCAGCAGGCGGCCTTCCTCGCGCAGCCGCACCCGCGCGTCGCGAACCCAGTCGCGCGCGCGCAGGTCGTCGCGGATTCGCGCGCCGAGCGGGTCGAGCTCGCGGCTGCCGATCCGCCGCGGGATTTCGTCGATCAGGTCACACACCGCGGTATAGACATGGCGCACGCCGTGCCGGGTGATATCGAGCCCGATCGCGAGTGCGGCCGCGAAGTCCAGCCACCAGATCCCGAACCCGATACCGAGCACGCCGATGATGGCAGCGCTGCCGGCCAGCCAGTTCACCCGGCCCATCGAGGCATCGGCATACAGGCCCTTGTCGTGCAGTTCGATCGCCAGTTGGCGACGGCGTTGGCCGATGATCCAGGGCACGGCCACGCTGTAGGCCAGCGCGGCGATAATCCACCAGCCGGTCCAGTGGGTCGGCCCGCCGACGGCATCGATGGTGTGCAGGCTGGGCTGGTGATGCGCGATCAGCGATCGCGCGCCGGCGACGACGAGATAGCCGCCCATGCAGGTCAGCGCCAGGCCGGAGGTTAAAAAAGCAATGCTGCCGGCGCGGTAGAAGCCATAGGGAAAACGTCGCGTCGGCGGCCAGGACTCGACCCTGACGGCGACCAGGAACGCAATCGGCGGCAGCAGCGACCACAGACTCTTGAGCCAGACGGCATGCAGGGCCTGGCTCGACCCAAGCGCGGCATACAGCACCCCGACGACGGTCATGCGCAGCACCAGTGTGCCCCATTCCTGGTAACGCGCGGTCTTGAGCTGCCCTTTTTTTTCGGCCGGCAGCTGGCCGGGCCGGCGCGGCTGTGACCGGGAGTGTTCCGTCACGGATAAATGTGGATCGGGGTGCCGACCGGTACGTGGGCCCAGATCTGATTGATCGCGCGGTTGGACACCGCGATGCAGCCGTGCGTCCAGTCGCCGGTGCGCGGGCGGTCATCGTAGTCGGGTTGGCCGTGGATCATGATGTTATTGCCGGGCGCGACGCCGAGCGCGGTGGCATGGGCGCGATCGGAAGGGTCGGGGTAGGAGATGTGAATCGAGCGATGGAACTCGCTGTTCGGGTTGCGCCAGTCCAGCGTGTAGGCGCCGATCGGCGTCTTGTCGTCGCCGCGCCTGCGTTTGGCACCGATCGGGTCGAGGCCGAGCGCGATCGGGTATTGGGCGATGATCAGACCGTGGCGGTAGAGATAGAGTTCGCGCTCGGATTTCATCACCACCACGAGATCGGCGTCGCCGCTCGGTGGATTGTTGGCGGTACTGGCGATGGTCGCACGGGCCACGCCGGGCAGACTGGCCGCGAGCAGCAAACCGACGACCATGAGTGCCGCCGCCCCTCGTGAAAACACCGACATCATCCTCGACAAACCTCCCGTCGAACGTCGCGCGACCATTCCCATCAAGCCCTGTCTGCCGGTTCGTACATTTCGCGCGGTCAAGCGTTTGTCACAGCGGCCGTGATAACGGTTGGCGGTCGCCGATCGCGCATTCGTACTCGCGGCGCATACCGGGTGCCCGGCCGTGGAGGGCGGGCTCGTATGAAATCGCTACAGCGCCTAGAATGCCATAAGCATGTACCACCGGGGCGACTAACGCGCCGCCCAAGGCCACCAATCCAGGGGACGAATCATGGCGAGCACTCCGCTTACGGTCATCAAGGGCGATGGTATCGGGCCCGATATCGTCGACGCCGCGCTGAAGGTGCTCGATGCGCTGGATGTCCACTTCGAGCGCGAATACGTCGAGGTCGGCCAGGCGGCCCTGGACGCCGGGCAAAGCGATCCGCTACCGAAAAGCGCGGTGGAATCCATCGAGCGCACCGGCCTGGTGCTCAAGGGGCCGGTCACCACGCCGGTGGGCGAGGGCTATAGCTCGGTCAACGTCGCCATGCGCAAGCAGTTCGATCTGTATGCCAATGTCCGGCCGACGCTCAGCCTGCCGGGCACCCAGTCCCGCTATCACGATCTCGACATCATCATCGTGCGCGAGAACAAGGGCGGCATGTACTCTGGCGAAGGCCAGACGGTGTCCGCGGACGGCAATCGCGCCGAGGCGTTGTCGGTGGTCACGCGCGAGCAGTCGGAACGGATCGTGCGTTTCGCCTTCGACATGGCGCGGGCACGTGGGCGCAGCAAGGTTACGCTGGCGCACAAGGCCAACATCATGAAATCCACCTCCGGGCTGTTCCTGAAGGTCGGCCGCGAGATCGCCGGCGAATACGACGATCTCGAATACGAGGAAGTCATCGTCGATGCCTGCGCGATGAAGCTCGTCATGGCGCCGGAGAAATTCGATGTCATCGTCACCACCAACCTGTTCGGCGACATCATCTCGGATCTGTGTGCCGGCCTGGTGGGCGGCCTTGGCCTGGCCCCCGGTGCGAATATCGGCGACGACTGCGCCATGTTCGAGGCTGTGCACGGCAGCGCGCCGGATATCGCCGGCCAGGGCATCGCCAACCCGACCTCGGTGATCCTGGCCGCGGCACTCATGTTCGATCACCTCGATCGAGGCGACCAGGCCGAGCGCATCCGCAAGGCGGTGCGCGGGGCGATGGCCGACCACGACCGCACCACACCGGATATCGGCGGCGAGGGCTCCACCCAGGGCTTTGCCGACGCCATTATCGAACGCCTGTAGCAGCGGCCATCCGGGCCGTATGAAAATAAAAATCCCCGCCGGGCCTTACAGCCGGGCGGGGATGTCTCGGACGAGACGGTCGGCTAGGACGCGCGACCCGAGAAGCGGCCACGGAAGCCGACCAACAGGGCCAGCGCCCCAAGGCCGAACAGCACCAGATTGCCCGGCTCCGGCACGTCGGAGTAGGCCAGATTGTCGATTTCGAACGCGTACTGCGTGCTGGTCAGCTTCACCGAATCGAAAGCCGGCAGCTGGAAGAAATTCACGTATGCGTTGTTCGTCTCGTCTACCTGATTACCGTTCGCCTGGCTGTTGATGTTGATGCCGTTGAAACTGGCGACGGTCGATCCGTTAAACAGGAAGTCAAGCGTGTTGTAATTATCGATGGAGCCCCAGAGCAGGCCCAGATAGTGGTTGACACTACCGAGAGCAATCGTCGCCGACTGTGGCGTAGTGGACAGATCCTTCGGAACAGCCAGATAGTCGGTCTTATCTTTGGTTGTGCTAGTGCCGGCGGTGAACGGGGGGATTGCCGGCGCGGCGTATTTGCCACTAACGCTCCCATTGACGATATGGTAGTTGTTGGACGTGCCAACACCGCACGTGACTGAGCCGCACGTACCGTCATTGAAATTGATGACATGCACGTTGGCTACGTCGTTGATGGGGGTGGGAACACCGTCGCCATCGACTGTGCTGGTTCCATAGATGACGTTCGCCCCCGCGGTACCGCTGATCGCCAGGGCGGCGATTGCCGATGCGAAGATCAATTTTTTCTGCTTATTCACGGTGGCCTCCGGTGGATGTTGCCGAGATATAACACGCCAGAACCGTGCCAAAAAAAATAGTCAATTAATTCAATTGGTTGGGAATGGATCGCGATCGGCGGCGTAAGGAAAGCCGACATATATCCCGCCCCCCGGCGGTGGAGGTGTCAGGGTTTCCGGCACGTGACCCGCGCACGGCCGGCCAGATGGGGCAGGGTTTCGCTATCCAGGAGTGCGGCGGCGGATAGCCGGCGCACATCGGCGCCCTCCGTATGGCCATGCTCGACGAACAGGGCGCTGCCGGGGCACAGGTGCGTGCGGGCGCCGGCGGTTATTGGCGCGCTATCGGCCAGGCCATGAGCCTGCGCCACCAGCGCATGGCGGGGTTCATGGCGCAGGGCCGGGTCGTCCAGATGCGGGTCGGCCAGGGTCGATGCGGGGTGGGTTTGGGTTGGGCACGTCGCGTCAAAACGCTCGCCGGCCAGTGTGCCAGGGCTTTGCCGACGCTGTTATCGAACGCCTGTAGCGGTGGATATCCGGGCCGTATGAAAATAAAAGTCCCCGCCGGGCGTGCAGCCGGGCGGGGATGTCTTGGTCGTGGTGGTCGGCTAGGACGCGCGACCCGAGAAGCGTCGACGGAAACCGACCAACAGGGCGAGCGCCCCGAGGCCGAACAGCACCAGATTGCCCGGCTCCGGCACATCGGAGTAGGCCAGGTTATCGCTCTCGAAAGCGTAGTACGAGCTGGACAGTGTCACGGCGTGGAAGGCCGGAAGCTGGAAGAAGTTCACATACCTCGTGGGCTTCCCCTGATTAACAGTTGCCGGATGCGACGCGAGGAGATACTTGCCGCTGTAGGTCTCGGTCTTGTTCGTGGCGTCTAACTGGAACGTTATCTTGTTGTAGCTATCGATCGAACCCCACAGCAGCCCGAAGTAGTGGTTGCCACTGCCCAGATTGATCGTCGCCGAACCACTGTGGTTGGCGGACGGAACGGCCAGAAAATACGATAAATCGCGCCCGCTCCCGTTATCATCAGTGGCCGGCCTGGCGTAGTGTGCCGGTGTACTTGAAGACGGTTGATTGGTGATTTCGTAGTCACCAGAGCACGTCGCTGGCGCGCAACTTTGATTCTCGAAGTCAATGACCGTGGCGCCGGCGACCTGGGTGGTCGGCGGCACGCCGTGAGTCGTGGTCGTGGGGTTGGAATCATAGCTGATGACGGTGGCGCCCGCGCTACCACTGATCGCCAGGGCGGCGATTGCCGATGCGAAGATTGTTATTTTCTGCTTATGCACGCTGATCCTTTGAGGGATATTGTCGTGGCCATACAAGCCAGAACCGTGCCAGAAAAAATAGTGTTTTAATTCATGGTTTTGCGCGATGGCTTGATGTGATGTGTAAGGAAACTCGACATATGAACCGCCCCGAGCAATATATGTGTCAGAGTCTCCGACAATCACGCATGGCCGAGCGTGACCCGCGCGCGGCCGGCCAGATCCGGCAGGGTTTCTACATCGATGAGTGAGGCGGCAGCGAATAGCCGGCGCACATCGGCGCCCTGCGTATGGCCATGCTCGACGAACAGGGCGCCGCCGGGGCGCAGATGCGTCCCGGCGCCAGCGGCTATTTGCGCGATATCGGCCAGGCCATGAGCCTGCGCCACCAGCGCCTGACGGGGTTCATGGCGCAGGGCCGGGTCGTCCAGGTGCGGGTCGGCCGGGTCGATGTAGGGTGGGTTGGACACGATCGCGTCAAAACGCGCGCCGGCGAGCGCGTCGTACCAGTGGCCCTCGGCGAAGGCCACATTGGGCACGCCCAGGCGTTCGGCATTGCGGCGGGCCACGGTCAGGGCGTTGGCGTGGGCGTCGGTGGCCAGCAGTTGCCAGCGCGGCCGGGCATGGGCGAGCGCCAGCGCGATCGCGCCGCTGCCGGTACCGAGGTCGGCGACGCGCAATGCGGCCTGCCCGGGCAGGCGGGTAAGGACTGCCTCGACCAGCGCTTCGGTATCCGGGCGCGGCACCAGCACGTCGGGCGTGACCTGGAGGTCGAGTTCGTGAAAGCCGATCTGGCCGACGATGTAGGCCAGCGGTTCGCCGGTCAGCCGGCGTGCGACGGCGGTGTCGAGGCGCGCGGCGACTCCCGGTTCGACCGGTCTGTTGCCCTCGATGATCAGCCGTGCGCCGGTAAGGCCCGTGATCGCCTCGATCAGGCGGCGCGCCTCGAGATCGGGGCTGTCGCTGATCGCGCGCAGGCGTCCGGTGACGGCCCGGCGTAACCGGTCCAGCGTGGGCGCGTCGGTCATCTGTGTGCCGGCGCGCTCAGGCCGCGCCCATTTCAGCCAGCAGATCGGCCTGATACTCGCTTGTCAGGGCGTCGATGATTTCGTCCAGATCGCCGGCGATCACATCCTCGAGCTTGTACAGGGTGAGGTTGATGCGGTGGTCGGTGACCCGTCCCTGCGGAAAATTATAGGTGCGGATGCGTTCGGAACGGTCGCCGCTGCCCACGAGTCGCTTACGGGTGGCGGCCTGTTCGCTGGCCTGCTTGTCCTGTTCCGCGGTGAGCAGTTTGGTCTGCAGCAGACTCATGGCGCGCGCCCGGTTCTTGTGCTGCGAGCGTTCCTGCTGGCATTCGACCACCACGCCGGTGGGGATATGCGTGATGCGGATCGCCGAGTCGGTCTTGTTGATGTGCTGCCCGCCCGCACCCTGGGCACGGAAGGTATCCACGCGCAGGTCGCTGGGGTCGATCTTGATGTCGGCAATTTCGTCCTGTTCCGGCAGCACGGCCACGGTGCAGGCCGAGGTGTGAATGCGCCCCTGGGACTCGGTGGCCGGCACGCGCTGCACGCGATGAGCGCCGGATTCGAACTTGAGCCGCGAGAACGCGCCGGTGCCGATCAGGCGCGAGATCACTTCCTTGTAGCCGCCGTGCTCGCCGTGCGATTCCGACAGGATCTCGACCTGCCAGCCCTGTTTTTCGGCATAGGTCGAATACATGCGCATCAGGTCGCCGGCGAACAGCGCGGCTTCGTCGCCGCCGGTGCCGGCGCGGATTTCCAGATAGAGGTTGGCGTTGTCGTTGGGGTCCTTCGGGATCAGGTGGCGGCGCAGATCGGCCTCCAGACCATCCAGCCGCTCACGGGCGTCCGCCAGTTCGGTCTCGGCCATCGCGCGCAGTTCAGCCTCGTCGGCCCCTTCCATTTCCTCGAGATCGGCGATTTCGGCGGTGAGATCGCGCCAGGCGCGATAGTCCGCCGCCAGCGATTCGAGCTGGGCGTACTCCTGCGACATGCGACGGAACTTGTTCTGATCGTTGATGATGTCGGGGTCCGACATCGAATGCGCCAGATCTTCGTGGCGTTCGACCAGCTCCTCGAGTTTCGCGCGCAGGGAATCCTTCATAGACAGGCCTTCATGCTGAGTCGTCGTTCCGGTTCGTGGGGTCGGCGTCGTGGTCGGTCAGCCCGAACAGTTCACGCGCCGGGCCGAGCAGACGCTGCTGGCGGGCGCCGGCCGCCTTGCGCAGCACCGCGCTCGGTTCGTGCATCAGTTTATTGGTCAGCCGGCGCGAGACGAATTCCAGCACCGCCTCGGCATCCTCGCCGCGCGCCAGTCGCCGCCGGGCCTGGGCCATGACTTCGGCCCGGCGGCCCTCCGCCGCGTCGCGCATGGCGCGGATTGTAGCGGTTGCCTGGCGCGAGTCGACCCATTCGAGATATTCGTCGATGCGGGATTCGATGATCTCGTCGGCCTGCTCGGCGGCCGCCGCCCGTGAGCGCTTGTTGTCGTCGATCACGCTCTGCAGGTCGTCGACCGAGTAGAGATAGATGTCCTCGAACTTGGCCGAGGCCGGCTCGATGTCGCGCGGTACGGCCAGGTCGAGTACGAACATCGGCTTGCGCCGGCGCTGCTTGAGCGCGGCTTTGAGCTCCTTGGCGCGCACGAGATAGCCCGGCGCCCCGGTCGAGGAGATCAGCAGGTCTGCTTCGGCCAGATGTCGGGGGATGTCGTCCAGCCCGATGGCATAGCCGTGGTAGCGGCTGGCCAGTTCCTGCGCCCGGCCCAGGCTGCGATTGGCGAAGATCATGCGCGACACGCCGATCTCGGACAGGTAACGCGCGGTGAGCTCGATCGTCTCGCCGGCGCCGATCATCATCGCGGACGAGGCGCTGACATCGGTGAATATCTGGCGTGCCAGCGATACCCCGGCATAGGCTACCGACACCGGGTTGGCGCCGATATCGGTCCCGCTGCGCACGGCCTTGGCCACGGTGAAGCTGTGCTCGAACAGCCGCGTGAGCAGTGGGCCGGCGCCACGTGCCGCCTGCGCGGAACGATAGGCGTTCTTCATCTGTCCGAGGATCTGCGGCTCACCGAGAATCAACGAATCCAGGCCGGAGGCAACGCGCAGACTGTGGCGTACGACCTCGCGGCCGTGATGCACGTAGAAACAGCCGGACAGGGCCTCCGGCTCGAGCCCGCGCTGGCGGCAGAGCCATTCGCGCAGGCCGCCATCGTCGGTCGGGTTCGCCTGTTCGTCGACGATGGCGTACAACTCGGTACGATTACAGGTCGACAGGATCGCACCTTCGCGAACCTGCGGCAGGTGCAGGAAATCATCCAACGCGCTGGCAAACTGATCCGCCGGGAACGCGACCGCTTCGCGTATCGACAGCGGCGCGGTATGGTGATTGAGGCCCACGGTCAACAGCGACATGGGTCTATTCTACCGTGCGCTCGATAGTTCTGGGATATTCATATGGCAAAGTCTGGGTGCGCAAACTATCGAGATCGGGTGCGGGCGTGGGCCGTCGTCGGGCTGGCGAGCGTACTCGGATTCGGCGCCTTTGACACGTCGGCCGTCGCCGCTGCGGACGATACGCGCACAGCGCCGGTCAGCGATATCGATCAACTGGCCCGTGCCCCCGAGGCTGCCCTGGATTACCAGGTGATGGTCGGTGAGCTGTCTTTGCTCAATGGCGATACCCCGGGCGCGGCCAAGGCCTATGTGAAGGCGCTTTCCTATTCGCAGGACCCGGCGCTGGCCCAGCGTGCGACGCAGATCGCACTGGCCGCGAATCGCCAGGATCTGGCCTACCGGGCTGCCAGGGTCTGGGCGCGGGCGGCGTCGAAGGACCGCCGGGCGCAGCAGGCGGTGGTTCGGCTGGCATTCGTCAACAGGGACCCGCAGGGCGTTGGGACTTTTGCGCCGCAGCTGATCGCGAGTGCCGATTCGCCGCGCGACGGTTATCAGGCACTGGCCCGGATCCTGAGTGACCAGCCGGACCAGGCCAATATGGCCCTCGATGCCATGTCCAGGCTCGCCGCCGCGCATCCCAAACAGGCAGCCCCGCAGTATGCGCTGGGCCGCCTGGCGCTGAACTACAACCATATCGACACCGCTGCATCGGCCGCGGACAAGGCCGTGGCGGACGCGCCCGACTGGCCCGAGGCCAGCCTGTTGCGCGCCGCGATCGAGGTCCGGCAGGGCAAGCCCGAGGCCGCGGCCAAGCGCGTGGCCGCGCTCAAGGGCAGCGGTCGACAGCGCGCCGAGTACCATGTCGCGCTCGGGCGCATGCTCCTCCAGGTGGGTAACGACAGTAAAGGGCTGGCGGCATTCAAGCAGGCGGTGGCAATCGACGGCGATTTCACCGCGGCGCGCTACGGGCTGGGGCTGGTGGCGCTGTCGCAGGGCGATCTCGATACCGCGGCCACGCAGTTCGAGCAGCTTTACAAATCCGGCGCACACAGTGACGACGCGGCCTTTTATCGGGGTGTGGTCGCCGAGAGGCGCCAGCACGACGCCAAGGCGATCGATTGGTACCGGAAGGTCAGCGACGGCGATCACCGGTTCGCCGCTCGTGTGCGCATCGCGCAGCTCACCTACAAGCAGGGCAATCTCGACGGCGCGCGGGACCAGTTGCATCAACTGGCCGATGCGTATCCGGACCGGAGTGCGAAGCTGCACGCGGTGGAAGGCGGTCTGCTGGTCGATGCCGGGCAGCCGAAAAAAGCGCTGGCGGTCTACGATGCCGCGCTCAAGAATGCGCCCGACGATACCGATCTGCTCTACGCCCGCTCGCTGGCCTACGCCAAACTCGGCCGGGTCGACGCCGCCGAGGCCGATCTCAAGCACGTCCTGTCGCAAGACGCCGACAACCCCGAGGCACTCAACGCGCTGGGCTACATGCTGACCAACCACAGCACCGATTACGCCCGGGCCGAACGCTATATCCGCAAGTCGTTGCAAGCCGATCCCGATGATCCGGCCGTGCTGGATAGCCTGGGCTGGGTGGAATACAAGCGCGGGCATCTGGCTTCGGCGCGCAAGCATCTGGAAAAAGCCTACCAGGGCAGTACCGATCCGGAGATCGCCGCCCATCTCGGCGAAGTGCGTTGGCAGCAGGGCGACCACGACGCCGCGCGCCGGATATGGCATAAAGCGCAGGCTAAGCACCCGCATGACAAGGTGCTCAAGCAGACGATCAAACGGCTGACTTCATGAAGAAACTCGTATTCGCGATGATGGGAATCGCGCTGCTGGGCGGTTGCGCGATCATTCACAAGCCGGCGCCGAGTGAGGCCGGCGTGGCCAATGCCAAGGCATGGCAGGCGCGCCAGAAAACGCTCGACCAGTTCTCTGACTGGTCGCTGCAGGGGCGGGTTGCCACCGGGCAGTTGCTGGGCTGGACCGGCAACCTGAGCTGGCGCGAACGCGCGCCGAAGTTCAATGTGCGCCTGGCCGGCCCGTTGGGCGCCGGCGGCATGCGGGCCAAGGGCACGCTCAATCATGTGGTCATCGACACCGACGACGGCAAGCATTTCGAGACCAGCGACCCGGACGCTCTGGTGAAGAAGGCACTGGGCTGGTCGTTTCCGCTCAAGCCGCTGAGCTATTGGGCCAAGGGCTTGCCGGCCCCCGGCGGCTACCAGCGAATCTCGGTCGACGCCCAGGGCCGGCTGCGTTCCTTGACCCAGGATGGCTGGACCGTATCGTATCTCCACTACACCACGCCGGCCGGCGCGCCCGCGCCGCTGCCCAAACGCGTGGTGCTCGATAATGGCGACACGCGCATTCGTCTGATTGTCGATCGCTGGTTCGACCTGAACGCTTCGAGCGGCAACGCCGGTTGACGTCCGCGCCGATGGCCTCCGATACCACCGCCTCCATGGCTGCGCGCCCGGCTGCGAGCCCGTCTTTTCGCCTGGCGGGCATGAGTTGGTCGCACTTCGTCAACGACGGCGCGGCGAACTTCCTGCCGGGCGTATTGCCCGCCATCCTGATCGGGCTTCACCTGCCAGTGGCGCTGGCCGGCACATTGATGGCCGCGCTGCTGGTCGGGCAGGGCCTGCAACCGTTCGTCGGCCTGGTCGGCGACCGGATCGGCGGGCGTGCATTGAGCCTCGTCGGCCTGGTGGGCTCGTCGCTCGGTGCCGGCCTGGTGGGATGGGTGGCCAGCCCGGCCGCGCTGATGGCCGCGCTCGTGCTGATCGGTGTCTCGAACGCGATGTTCCATCCCCAGGCCCTGGCGGGCGTGCGTCGACTGGCGCAGACACGCCAGGGGCTGGCCATGTCTGTGTTTCTCGTCGGCGGCGAGATCGGGCGGGGTGTCTGGCCGGTGCTGGCCGGGCTGTGCGTGGTGTGGGGCGGTCTGCACTGGCTGGCCTTGCTGGCCTTGCCCGGTTTCGCCAGTGTTTTCCTGCTGGCGCGTTGCGCACCCGCGTTGCCGCGGCGTTCCCTGGATGCCACGCCGATCGCCTGGCGCCGGCACATCGGCGGTCTGTCGCGTCTCGTCGTGTTCTGCGCACTGCGCGCGTTCGTGATCTTTGCCGCGGTCACGCTGTTGCCGCTGATGTGGTCGGCCGATGGCGGATCGCTCACCGCGGGCGCCAGCCTGATCACCGTGCTCCTGGTGGTCGGCGTGATCGGCAATCTCAGCGGCGGCTGGCTTGCCGATCGGCTCGGCTCGCGGGTGCTGCTGATCGGCACCATGCTGCTCAGTGCGTTATGCGCGGCGGCGCTGGGCTTCGTTGGCGGGTTATGGCTGTGGTTGCTCACCGCGATGCTCGGCATCGCCCTGTTCGCCACGCTGCCGCTCACCATCCTGATCGCGCAGGATGTGCTGCCCGAGAATCGTTCGTTCGGCTCCGGCCTGGCGCTGGGGCTGGCCAACGCGCTGGGCGCGGTGGCCGTGATCGGCCTGGGGCCGTTGATCGAGGCGGCGGGCGCATCGGCCGGTTTCCTGCTGGCCGCGGGTGCCGCACTCGCCGCGGCGATGCTGGCGGTCTGGGTGCCGCGACGCGCTCGCGCGCATTGAGCGAGACACGGCGGCCCGCGCAATGGCCAGTGCCCGGGCCGGCCAGGCAATACACAGCCGCTGAATGAGCCGGCATCGGCACTCGCGTGTCACCGGCCGCGGTTTGAGCGGGCGCGGCCATGCGGTAAGGAATAGGCTCTTGGTGAACAGCGATCGCGCCTGCCGCAGGTTCGACGCCCTCGCATGCGCGGGCGAACCGGGGCGCTTCAGCGCCACGGGCCCGTAGGGTTGAGGATGCGTGAGCATCCGAATAATCCTGCCGCCCGGAAGGTTTCTCGTGGCTGTCGTTTGTTTGTGCTGTGGCTGAAATTGACAGGCTCAGGTCAAGCCAAGAGAATACGCCGCTCTCGCCTGCGCAATGCGCGCGATGGGCGATTGGGACACCGATTTGAATGGGGCGTAGCTAAGCGGTAAGGCATCGGCCCGTTTGTGACAGGCGATCCCGTGTACCGCAGGTTCGACGCCCTCGCATGCGAGGGCGAACCGGGGCGCTTCAGCGCCACGGGCCCGCAGGGTGAGGATGCGTGAGCATCCGAATAATCCTGCCGCCCGGAAGGTTTCTCGTGGCTGCCGTTTGTTTGTGCTGTGCCTGAAATTGACAGGCTCAGGTCAAGCCAAGAGAATACGCCGCTCTCGTCTGCGCAATGCGCGCGATGGGCGATTGGGACACTGATTTGAATGGGGCGTAGCCAAGCGGTAAGGCATCGGCCCGTTTGTGACAGGCGATCCCGTGTACCGCAGGTTCGACGCCCTCGCATGCGCGGGCGAACCGGGGCGCTTCAGCGCCACGGGCCCGTAGGGTGAGGATGCGTGAGCATCCGAATAATCCTGCCGCCCGGAAGCATTCTTTCTAAATTGACACGGGTAGGGTTGCAAAACAGAATACCCGGCGTTCTGATTAAACGGTGACCCCCCTATCCGGGTTGCCGTTGTGATTTTACTGGGGCGTAGCCAAGCGGTAAGGCATCGGGTTTTGATCCCGTGTACCGCAGGTTCGAATCCTGCCGCCCCAGCCAATTCCAACGAACCCCAGCCAATTTCGACAAAAACGGCGGCAATCCATGGCGGACTCCCGATTGATGGTCTTCACCGGCAACGCCAACCCGGCGTTGGCGCGCGATGTGGCGGGCTATCTCAGGTTGCCGATGGGCAAGGCCAGCGTTGGACGATTCTCGGACGGCGAATGCCAGGTCGAGATCGAGGAGAACGTACGCGGCCGCGATGTGTTTGTGGTGCAGTCGACCTGTCGGCCGACCAACGACACGCTCATGGAACTGCTGATGATGATCGATGCGCTGCATCGCGCATCCGCCGGGCGTATCACCGCGGTCATGCCGTATTTCGGTTATGCGCGCCAGGATCGCCGCCCGCGCAGCGCGCGCGTGCCGATCTCGGCCAAGGTGGCGGCCAGCCTGCTGGGCGCGGTGGGCACCGACCGCGTGCTCACGGTCGACCTGCACGCCGACCAGATCCAGGGGTTCTTCGACATGCCGGTGGACAACGTCTATGCCTCGCCGGTGCTGCTGGGCGATATCTGGCGCCAGAAGGAACGCAGCGACAACCTGATCGTGGTATCGCCCGACGTGGGCGGCGTGGTCCGCGCCCGGGCGCTGGCCAAACGCCTCGACGAGGCGGACCTGGCGATCATCGACAAGCGCCGGCCCAAGGCCAACGAAGCCAAGATCATGAACATCATCGGCGACGTGGCGGGCAAGAGCTGCATCATGGTCGACGATCTGGTGGATACCGCCGGCACGCTGTGCCAGGCGGCCAATGCGCTGAAGGATCAGGGCGCGACCAAGGTGCGAGCCTACGTGACGCACCCGGTGCTGTCCGGCAAGGCGGTGGAGAATATCCGCGATTCCCGCCTCGACGAACTCGTGGTCACCGACACGATCCCGTTGTCGGAAGAGGCCTCGGCCTGCCCCAAGATCCGACAGCTGCATATCGCGCCGCTGCTGGCCGAGACGATCCGGCGCGTGTCGGCCGAGGAGTCGGTGTCGACGCTGTACGTCGACTAGCGTCGATTCCGGCGGTCAATGCGCGCCGCCGATACAATTTTTACCGTGCGCCTCGTGCAATCGGCGACGAAGCGCGTATACTACGCGGTCTTTTAATCCCGGCGGAACAATCGTTGCGCCGTTCGACCATCGACTGTAACCGGCCGCAACCCAACGCCAGCGGCCAGACAAGCTAGCTGGAGCGAATCGATATGGAAGCTTTCGAGCTCAACGCGGAAAAACGCAATGCCACCGGCCGGGCCGAGAACAGGCGCCTGCGCAAGACCGGTCGCGTGCCGGCCATCATCTATGGCGGTAACGGCGATCCGGTGATGCTGTCGTTCAACCACAACGACCTGGTCCATCATCTGGACAACGAGGCGTTCTTCTCGCACATCATCAGGATCAACATCGACGGCGCCCAGGCGGAAGAGGTCGTGCTGCGCGACCTGCAGCGCCACCCGGCCAAGCCGTTCGTCGAGCATGCCGATTTCCTGCGCATCGTCGCGGGCGAGGCGCTGCGCATGAGCGTGCCGCTGCACTTCGTGGGCGAAGAGGAATGCCCGGGTGTGGTCGACGAAGCCGGTGTCATCCAGCACAACATGAACGACATCGAGATCGAGTGCCTGCCGCGCGACCTGCCGGAGTATCTCGAGGTCGATTGCCGCAACCTGCATCTGCACGATGCGGTGCATCTGTCGCAGCTGGTGCTGCCGAACGGTGTCCAGGTCGTTGAGCTGATGGGCGACGAGGAAGAGCAGAACGATCTGACCGTGGTCTCCGTCCAGGTGCCGCGCGCCGCAGTGGAGCTGGAAGCCGAGGACGAGGCCGAGGCAGAAGCCGAAGCGGCGGCCGACGCGGCCGAGGCCGAGGACGAAGACGCCGACGAGGACGGCAAGGAAGAGGGCGACGCGGACAACAGCTGATCGTTGTCCCGCGGCTGTTGGAACGCATCGAATGACCGATGAGTGAACGCATCCGCGCGCTCGTGGCCCTGGGCAATCCCGGCGCCGATCATGCCCGTGACCGGCACAACGCCGGCTTCTGGCTGGCGGACCGGCTGGCCCAGCGCTGGGGTCTTGTCTTTTCCCCGGAGAAGAAGTTCAGGGGCGATCTCGCGCGCGCCAAACGCGCGGGCGAGACGCTCTGGCTGCTCAAGCCGATGACCTTCATGAACGTCAGCGGCGAGGCCATCCAGCCGCTGCTGGCATTTCACAAGATCGAGCCCGCCGAATTGCTGGTCGTGCACGACGAGCTCGACCTGCCGCCGGGGGTGGCCCGGCTCAAGGATGGCGGCGGTCACGGCGGCCACAACGGCCTGCGCGATACCCATCGTGTGATCGGCCCCGGTTATCGACGCCTGCGCATCGGCATCGGCCATCCCGGCCACGCCTCACGGGTGCTGTCGCACGTGCTCGGCAAACCGTCGGCCGATGAACAGGCGGCAATCGACGCCGCCATCGAGGCGGGTGTCGACGCGGTGGAAACAATCATCGAGTCCGGCTGGAACCGCGGCGCCCAGCAGCTTAACTCCCGCAAGCCCTGATTCGATTCCGTCCGCGATCTCGCGGGCGCTCACGAGGTATTTTCCATGGCGCTTCAGATCGGCATCGTCGGCCTGCCCAATGTCGGCAAATCGACCCTGTTCAACGCCCTGACCGCGGCCGAGATCCCGGCCGAGAACTATCCGTTCTGCACCATCGATCCCAATGTGGGCGTGGTCACCGTGCCCGATCCGCGGCTCGACAGACTGGCCGCGATCGCCGCGCCGGAAAAGGTGCTGCCGACGACCATCGAGTTCGTCGATATCGCCGGACTCGTGGCGGGGGCCTCGACAGGGGAAGGGCTCGGCAACCAGTTTCTGGCCAATATCCGCGAGACCGACGCCATCCTGCATGTCGTGCGCTGTTTCGAGAACGACGATGTCATGCATGTCTCGGGGCGCGTGGACCCGATCGCCGACATCGAGACCATCGACACCGAGCTGGCGCTGGCGGATCTGACCACGGTCACCCGGGCGCTGGACCGGGTGTCCAAGGCCGCGAAATCCGGTGACAAGAACGCCAGGCGCCAGGCCGACGTCTATGCCCGTGTGCGCGATCATCTCGATACCGGGGCGCCGGTGCGGGCGCTGGAACTGTCCGAGGACGAGCACGCGGCGCTGCGCGAGCTGCATCTGATCACCGCCAAGCCGGCGTTGTTCGTGGCCAACGTCGACGAGGAGGGGTTCGAGAACAACCCGCTGCTCGATCGTGTGCGCGCGCACGCCGAGGCGCAGAATGCGCGGGTAGTGCCGGTATGCGCCGCGCTGGAAGGCGAGATCGCGCAACTCGACGGCGGCGACAAGCTCGAATTCCTGGCCGAACTGGGCCAGGACGAGCCCGGGCTGAATCGCGTGATCCGCGCCGGCTATGCGCTGCTCGGGCTGCAGACGTTCTTCACGGTCGGGCCCAAGGAGGTCCGGGCCTGGACGGTGCGTGCCGGCTCCACCGCGCCGCAGGCGGCGGGTGTGATCCATACCGACTTCGAGCGCGGCTTCATCCGGGCCGAGGTGATCGGCTACGACGACTACGTCGAGCTTGGCGGTGAGAAAGGCGCCAAGGAAGCCGGCCGCCAGCGGCTCGAAGGCAAGGAGTACCGCATGGCCGAAGGCGATGTGGTGCATTTCCGCTTCAACGTCTGAGCGGATTCCGTATTTTTTGGCCGTTACCGTCTTGACGGAAACGGCCGGGCCGAACATAATCTCGCGCCTTCGCGGCCATGTAGCTCAGGGGTTAGAGCACAGCATTCATAATGCTGGTGTCGCTGGTTCAAATCCAGCCATGGCCACCAAATCGAGACGGTACGCGCGGGCATATGTCGCGCCGCTGACCATCGGCATCGGCGACTCCCATACCCGGGCCGGTATCGAGCGTAAAAAGGCCCGGCAGCCCGCCCGGGCCTTTTTCGTATCCGCTCCGAAACGCGCCCCCGGAATAGGGCGGATGGTCGTGTGCGGCCAAGCTGCTAGACTCTGGCGCTACACGGCCAAGCGAGTGTCAACGGGCCCCGATCCCTATGGCGAAGAAATCCGACGGTGGCAAGCGTAAGCCGCTCAAGCTCAAGACCGGGTCATTCGACCGCAACGCGGCGATGGCGCGCATGGGCATGATGGCCGGCGCGTCGTTCGCCACCCACACGGTGGGCAATCTGTTTCGCAACAAGGCCGACCGCGAGGCCCGCAATCGCGAGTTCTATGTCCGGCAGGCCCAGTTCCTGGCCGACGAGCTCGGGCAGCTCAAGGGCAGCGTGATGAAGGTCGGCCAGATGCTGTCGGTGTATGGCCAGTACTTCATGCCGCCGGAGGCGATCGAGGTGCTGCGCAGCCTGCAGGACGACAGCCCGCCGGTGGCCTGGGCGGATCTGGAGCCGGTGGTGATCGAACGGCTCGGGCGCAAACGCCTGGACGAACTCGATATCGACCCGGAGCCGCTCGCGGCGGCCTCGCTGGGCCAGGTGCACCGCGCCTGGCGTAAATCCGACGGCCGCGAGCTGTGCGTGAAGGTGCAGTACCCGCGCCTGGCCGATGCCATCGACAGCGATATCCGCACGTTGACCAATATCGTGCGTCTGGCGCGGCTCGTGCCCAAGGGCATGGAGTTGCACTCGGTGATGGAGGAAGTGCGCGAGATGATCTACCGCGAGGTGGATTACGATCGCGAATTGCGCATGACCCGGGAGTTCGGTCAGCGCCTGGCCCACGACGACCGCTACGTGGTGCCGGAGGTCTTTCCCGAATACTCGACCGAGACCGTACTGGTGACCTCGTTCGAGGCCGCCGACCACGTGCAGAGCGAGCGCGTGAAGAATCTGTCGCAGGACCGGCGCAATCATCTGAGCGAGTCCGCGCTGGAGCTGTTTTTCCTCGAGTTCTTCAACTGGGGCATCGTCCAGACCGATCCGCATTTCGGCAACTACAAGATCCGGATCAACGACGACGGCGCCGACCAGTTCGTGCTGCTCGATTTCGGCGCGACGCGCGAATTCGCGCCGCGCTTTCTCGGCTCGTACTACGACACGGTGGCGGGCGCTTTCGAGGGCGATCGGCAGAAACTCATCGACGGCGCGATCGGCATCAATCTGCTGCGCCGCGATTCGCCGCAGCGCGTGTTCGACGATTTCGCCAACGTCGGCCTGCTCATCATCGAGCCGTTTCGCGCCGAACCGCCGGCCGAACTGTCGACCCCGGACGGTCGTTACAAGTGGGGCGAGTCCGATCTGTTCTGGCGCGTCTCCAGGGCGGTACAGGATGCGGCCATCTCGCGCTGGTTCCGTATTCCGCCGCGCGAGATCGTGTTCCTGCACCGGCGGCTCGGCGGCGTGTTCGTGCTGCTGTCGGTGCTCGGCGCCCAGATCAACGCGCACGATCTGCTGGGCGCCTATCTGTATCAGGAAAACGGCCGGATCCGGCCCGACGCCTAGCCGAACACCTGGCCGAACGCCGAGTGCGACGCCCACGTGCGGCATGACCGCCGGGGCGCTGTCGCTCGATCAAAACGAAAAGGACGATTCATGAAATTTCAGGAAACCTTCGACTTCGACTATCCGCGCAACGTGATCCTGCGCATGTTCGGAGACGAGGCGTACTACCGTGCCAAGTACGAGAGGATGGGCGGCGAGCCCGAAGTGATCGATACCCAGAGCAGCGAGAATCGCTTCTCGATCACCGTGCGCCACGCGCTCGATGCGGCCCGCCTCAAGTTCCCCGATTTCATCAAGAGCCGGATCGGCGACCATCTGTATCTGCGCCAGACCGATGCCTGGCAGCTGGATCAGGGGCGCGGCCGCCTGGACATCGAGATCGAAAAAGCGCCGGTACAGATCGGGGCCGCCCTGCACCTGACCGACCAGGGCTCGGGCTCGCGTCTAACGCTGGATTTCGATATCAAGGCCTCGGTGCCTCTGCTGGGCGGCAAGATCGAGAAAGCCGTAGCCGGGCCGATCAGCCGGCATATGCAGAAGGACCTGAAGCTGACCAACCAGATGGCGGCCGATTACGCCTGAGCGGTTTTCGGGTATCTCGCGGGCCGTGCGTTGAAATACGGGTCCGCGAATAAACGCCAAGGAACGCAAATAAAAGACCGTCCGAGCGATAAGGCTCGCTTCGGTCCGAGCACAGTGACCGGCATGCAACGTCGATCCGGTTTTCCGGAACGAAGAGGCCAGTGGCGCTGTGCCGGTGGATCGAGCGCTGTGGCCACGCAGGCCTCGACCCGTTGATCTGTTCATTTGCGTTTATTGCGCGTTGATTCGCCGGCTAATTCTTGGAAGAGCTTCGCTCCGACCGCTCCCGCAGGTTCTTCAGTTCATAAAGCCTGGCCAGGGCTTCACGCGGGGTGAGATCGTCGCAGTCGATCTCGTCGAGCAGGTCGTGCACGGGGTCCGGCGCGGTCTCGGCGACCGGTGCCGGCTTCGGCGCCTCGAACAGGCCGAGCTGCGGGCTGCTCGATTCGCGCGACGCGTTTTCCAGTTCGGCCAGGTGCTTCTCGGCCTGGCGGATCACTTTCTTCGGCACCCCCGCGAGGGCGGCGACCTGCAGGCCGAAACTGCGCGAGGCCGGGCCGGGACGGATCGCGTGCAGGAACGCCAGTTTCTGTTCGCCGCCGGCATCGGCGTAGTCCGCCACCTCGAAATGGGCATTCTTCGCGGCCGGCCAGTCGGCCGCGATCTGGGTCAGCTCGAAGTAGTGCGTGGCGAACAGCGTATACGCCCGATTGTGCGTGGCCAGTCGTTCGGCCACCGCCCGGGCCAGCGCCAGGCCGTCGTAGGTGGAGGTGCCGCGGCCGATCTCGTCCAGCAGCACCAGCGACTGTTCGGTGGCGTGGTGCAGAATCTGCGCGGTCTCGCTCATCTCCACCATGAACGTGGACTGGCCGGCCGACAGATCGTCGCCGGCGCCGATGCGCGTGAAAATGCGGTCGAGCGGGCCGATGGTGGCGGAGTCGGCGGGCACGAACGAACCGATGTGCGCCATCAGCACGATCAACGCCGTCTGGCGCATGTAGGTCGACTTGCCGCCCATGTTGGGGCCGGTGATCAGCAGCACGCGCGTGTCGTCGTCCAGTTCGGTGTCGTTGGCCACGAACGGCGCGTCGGAAAAGCGCTCGACCACCGGATGGCGGCCGCCGCTGATATGAATGCCGGGTGTGTCGGTCAGCCGGGGCGCGACCCAGCGATAATCGACCGCACAGCGCGCCAGCCCGGCCAGCACGTCCAGCCGCGCCAGGCCATCGGCGATCGACTGCAGGCGCGACATGTGCGTGGCCAGCCGTTCGACCAGTTCCGTATACAGCTGCTTCTCGCGCGCCAGGGCGCGTTCGCGCGCCGACAGCACCTTGTCCTCGAAGGATTTGAGTTCCGGCGTGATATAGCGCTCGACCGCCTTGAGGGTCTGACGGCGCTGGTAGTCGATGGGCGCCTTGTCGGCATGGGTGCGCCCCATTTCGATGTAGTAGCCGTGTACCCGGTTGTAGCCGACCTTGAGCGTGTCCACGCCGGTGCGTTCGCGCTCGCGTGTTTCCAGTTCGGTCAGGTAGCCGTCGGCGTTGGCCGACAGCGCGCGCAATTCGTCGAGCGTGTCGTCGTAGCCGTCGGCGATCACGCCGCCATCGCGTATCACCACCGGCGGCGAGGCCACGATGGCCCGCGCCAGCAGCCCGGCCAGGTCATCGGCGGGGTCGAGCGCGGTATCGATGCCGGCCAGCAACGGCGCATCCAGGCCGGCCAGTTCTTTTTTCAGCCCCGGCAGCCCGGCCAGCGCACCGGCCAGCCCGGACAGATCGCGCGGCCGGGCGGTGCCCAGCGCGATGCGGGTGGCGATGCGCTCGACATCGGCCATCGCGCGCAGCTTGTCGGCGATCGGCACATAGGCGCCGCGCATGAGGGTTTCGATCGCCTGGTGGCGATGGGCCAGCGTGTTGAAGTGGCGCGTCGGCTCGGCCGCCCAGCGCCGCAGTGCTCGGGCGCCCATGGCCGTCGCGCAGCGATCCAGCAGGCCGATCAGACTGTGCCGGGTATCGCCGCTCGCGCTGGCCTCGATTTCCAGATTGCGCCGCGTGGGCCCGTCCAGGATCAGTGTGTCGGTGACGGCATAGGTCCGCATGGACGCGATATGGGCGAGGGCGGTGTGCTGGGTCGCCTCGACATAATCGATCAGCGCGCCGGCCGCGGCGATTGCGCGGGGCATGTCGCCGCAACCGAAACCGTCGAGCTGGGCCACGCCGAAGAATGCCTCCAGCTTGCGCCGGGCGGACACCGCGTCGAACAGCCAGGCCGGGCGTTCGGTGCGGGCCGTGTCGTTCAGCTTGAGCTCGAGCGTGGACTGATCCGACACCACGATCTCGCTGGGCGAAAGACGCGCCAGTTCGGCGGCCAGCGCGGCTTCGTCGGCGACCTCGGTGACCGCCAGGTCGCCGCGCGCGAGTTCGAGCGCCGCGATACCGATGGCGCGCTTGGCCGGCGCGATGGCCACGATGAGGTTGGCAGTGCGCGCATCCAGCAGGGCATCGTCGGTGACCGTGCCCGGCGTGACCACGCGCACCACTTCGCGCCGCACCGGTCCCTTGGTGCTGCCGGGGGCTTCCATTTGTTCACAGATGGCCACCGATTCGCCGCGCGCGATCAACCGCGCCAGATACGATTCGGCCGCGTGATAGGGCACGCCGGCCATGGGAATCGATACCCCGCCCGACTCGCCGCGCGCGGTGAGCGTGATGTCGAGCAGCTCGGCCGCGCGCTTGGCGTCGTCGAAGAACAGTTCGTAGAAATCCCCCATGCGGTAGAACACCAGCATGTGCGGGTACTCGTCCTTGATCGCCAGATACTGGCGGATCATCGGCGTGTGCTGGGCGTGGCGGGTCGCCGGATCGCTCATGGGGTCTCGTCGTGGCTGGTGCATGGCGCGGACAGGCGCGAATTGTAGTCCGACAATTCCGGTTTCGCAGGGTCGCGCTGGCATAATGCCACCATGACGACGCTTTACGATCCTGACGGCGCGATCGACGAGTTGGTGGGGCAGTTGGCCGCGCTGCTGCCGGCGCGCGACCGGCGCCTGGCCACAGCCGAATCCTGTACCGGTGGCATGATCGCGGCCGCCTGTACCGACGTTCCCGGCAGTTCGGCCTGGTTCGAGCGCGGCTATGTCACGTATTCCAACGAGGCCAAGCAGTCCGACCTCGGGGTGGCGCCGGCGCTGCTGGCCGATCACGGCGCGGTGAGCGCGCCGGTGGTCGCGGCCATGACCCGGGGCGTACTGACCGCGGCGCCGGGCGTGGATTGGGCGATCGCGGTATCCGGCGTCGCCGGGCCCGCTGGTGGCAGTGCCGACAAGCCGGTGGGCACGGTATTCATCGGCTGGCAGGCGCGCGGCGGCCAGCCCGACGTGGTTCGTTATCGGTTCGACGGCGACCGCCGTGCGGTACGGCATGCTTCGGTTCTGGCCGCGCTGGTCGGCCTGCGCGAACGCGTGGATGCCGGCTGAGGGCGGGGCGCGCATGACGGCCGGCGATACATCGGGATCACAGCGTCTGTTCTTCGCGCTCTGGCCGCCGCCCGATGCGGCCCGGCGCATCGCTGATCTCGGCGCGGCACTCGATGCCGGGGGCGCGCCGGTGGCCTGCGACAAGCTGCATCTCACGCTCGCCTTCCACGGCAACTGCGACGCGGCCGGGCGCGAGGCGCTGATCGCCCGCGCCGAGTGCGTGTCCGCAGCACCGATCGACCTCGTGTTCGACCGCCTCGACAGTTTTTCCAAACCCCGCCTGATCTGGCTCGGGCCTTCCGATCCACCCCAGGCGTTGATCGATCTTGCCGCTTTTTTGCGCGGTCCCGGTCTTGATCGGCGGCGTTTCGTGCCGCATATCACGTTGCAAAGAAAGGCCGCGCCGATCGCGGCCCGTCCGGTCGCTCCCATCGCCTGGCGGGCGCGCGAGTTCGTGCTGGCCGAAAGCGGGGCGCACGGCGTGGCCGGCGCTTATCGCGTACTTGCGCGCTGGCCGCTCGCGGGCGAGGCTGGGCCTCTCGCAAATGTGAAATAATGCCGCCCATACCCGACCATCAGCAGTCTGCTTTCCCGCCCGGGAGGCCTGCGTTCGATTCGAACGGACCCGATCACTATGGATGAAGATCGCAAGAAAGCACTCGCCGCCGCGCTGAGCCAGATCGAACGCCAGTTCGGCAAGGGCTCGGTGATGCGCATGGGCGATGTCGACAACTCCAACGTCGCCTCGATTTCCAGCGGCTCGCTGACGCTCGACATCGCACTCGGTGTCGGTGGCTACCCGCGTGGCCGTGTGGTCGAGATCTACGGCCCGGAATCCTCGGGCAAGACCACGCTCACGCTGCAGGCCATCGCCGAGGCGCAGAAGGCCGGCGGCACCGCGGCCTTCATCGACGCGGAGCACGCGCTGGACCCGACCTATGCCGAAGCGCTGGGCGTGGATATCGAGAACCTGCTGATCTCGCAGCCGGATACCGGCGAGCAGGCGCTGGAGATCGCGGACATGCTGGTGCGTTCGGCGGCGGTCGATATCGTGGTGGTGGACTCGGTGGCCGCGCTCACGCCCAAGGCCGAAATCGAGGGCGAGATGGGCGATTCGCATGTCGGGCTGCAGGCGCGGCTGATGAGCCAGGCACTGCGCAAGCTGACCGCCAACATCAAGCGCACCGGCACCACGGTGATGTTCATCAACCAGATCCGCATGAAGATTGGCGTGATGTTCGGCAGCCCGGAAACCACCACCGGCGGCAACGCGCTGAAGTTCTATTCGTCCGTGCGGCTGGACATCCGCCGCATCGGTTCGATCAAGAAGGGCGACGAAGTCATCGGCAACGAGACCCGCGTCAAGGTGGTCAAGAACAAGATGGCGCCGCCGTTCCGCAAGGCCGAGTTCGAGATCCTCTACGGCGAGGGTTCCTCGCGCGAAGGCGAGATCATCGATCTGGGCGTGGCCAACAATCTGGTGGAAAAAGCCGGCTCCTGGTATTCCTACAACGGCGACCGCATCGGCCAGGGCAAGGACAACGCCCGCAAGTTCCTCAAGGACAACCCCGAAATCGCGCAGACCATCGAAGCGGCCCTGCGCGAGAAGCTGTTGCCGAAGAAAAAGACGAAGGAAGAAAAGGCAGCCGAAGCGGCCGCGGCGAATGGCGCGGATCAGGCCGGCGAAGCGGACCTGCTGTCTTCGGAAAACGGCGCCACTGCGGCCTCGGGCGCGTCCAAACGCGGCGCGAAATAGGCGGTCACGCCAGCCGTATCAATCCGATGATCGGCCGCGCGAAGCGCGGCCTTTGTCGTGAAGCGACATGGACGACGACACAAGCAACGAGCGGCCGGAAGACGAAGCGCGCCATGCCGAGCGGCTCGCGATTCGCAAGCGTGCCATGGATCTGCTGGCGCGGCGCGAGCATGCCTATGCTGAACTCGTCAGCAAATTGAAAAAACGCGAGCACGCGGTCGATGACATCGGCATCGTGCTCGACGAACTGGCCGAACAAGGCTTGCAGTCCGATGCCCGCTACGCCGAGGCTGCGGTGGCGAGCAAGGCCCGCCGTGGCATCGGCCCGATCCGGATCCGCGCCGAACTGCGCGGCGCCGGGGTGGGCGATGGCGAGATCGAGACCGCGCTGGCCGATGCCGGCGTCGACTGGGACGAATTGGCCGAAGCCGCGCGACGCAAGCGTTTCGGTGCCGAGTTGCCGGCCGACTTTCCAGCCCGGGCCAAGCAGATGCGTTTTCTGCAACGCCGCGGCTTCGATGCCGATCAGCTGGCGGCTGCGTTCGACGACTGATCTTCGGGCTGTTTGCGGCCTCGGTGGCCTGTTTTTTCTATCCACAGATTGCACGGATTTCGCAGATTGAATACCGGCGGATCTTTGGTTACGGCGCGCCTATCGTTGTCGTAGCAAGGCGGCTCCGAACGCGAGTCATCGCTTTTTATTATCCGCAGATCGACGCAGATATACGCAGATCTGATGCATACGGCTACTGCGTCTGTTTCTGGATACGCCGTGGTAAACAACAAGGCAACATGACAACAGGGTTGTATTCATCTGCGTGTGTCTGCGTTCATCTGCGGACGAAACAGTTTCTGCGAATAAAGGACCGCCGAACCGAACGCGCCGTTATAAACGACCCGACTGCGAAGTCGCTCGCGTTCAATCTGTGCAATCCGTGAAATCTGTGGACAGCGGCTTTTGAACACCCATCAAATAGATGGAATCTTGCCTGCACGATCGAATGGCCGGTGGCATGATCGGGTACGGATATTCAACGCGAGAGGTGCCATGAAAGTCACCGCCGAAATCTGTGTGATACCGCTGGGCGCGGGCGTGTCGGTGTCGAAGTACATCGCGGCCTGTGGCCCAATTCTCGAGGCCGCCGGATTGAAGCCGCAGCTGCATGCTTACGGCACGAATGTGGAAGGTGAATGGGACGCCGTCTTTGCCGCATTCAAGGCATGCCACCAGGCCATCCACGATCTCGGCGCGCCGCGGGTGCATACCGCGATCAAGGTCGGCACCCGCACTGATCGGGAGCAGACCAACGACGACAAGATCGCGGCGGTGCGCGACATTGGAGGATAGTCGCGGTGGGGTGGGCGGCTCCGGTTTGCTAAACTGCCGGGCTATTCATGAAGGCCCTGTGCCGAAAGCATGCGCGCATGTTTTGAGGCCGCTGATGTGTACCCGGAGACGCGACCCATGATGACCACCAACGCGCTGCGTTCGCGTTTCATCGAATATTTCAAGGCCAACGCGCATCGGTTCGTGGCCTCGTCGAGCCTCGTGCCGGCTGCCGACCCGACGTTGCTGTTCGTCAATGCGGGCATGGTGCCGTTCAAGGATGTGTTCCTCGGTCGCGACCAGCGCGACTATAACCGCGCCGTGTCGGCCCAGCGCTGTGTGCGTGCCGGCGGCAAGCACAACGATCTCGAGAACGTCGGCTATACCGCGCGCCACCACACGTTCTTCGAAATGCTGGGCAACTTCAGCTTCGGCGATTACTTCAAGCGCGAGGCCATACGTTTCGCCTGGGAGTTCCTGACCGTCGAACTGGAGATGCCGGCCGAGAAGCTGTGGGTCACGGTGTACGAGGAAGACGCCGAAGCCGAGGCCATCTGGAAGGATGACATCGGCATCCCCGAGGCACGCCTGGCCCGCATTGGCGCCAAGGACAACTTCTGGCAGATGGGCGACACCGGGCCCTGCGGTCCCTGCTCGGAGATCTTCTACGATCACGGCGAGCATATCTGGGGCGGCCCGCCCGGCACGCCGGAGGAAGACGGCGATCGTTTCGTCGAGATCTGGAACCTCGTATTCATGCAGTACGACCGCCAGCCCGACGGCGAAATGCGCGATCTGCCCCAGCCGTCGATCGATACCGGCATGGGCCTGGAGCGCATTGCCGCGGTCATGCAGGGTACGCACGACAACTACGGCATCGATGTCTTCCAGACCTTGATGGCGGCCACCGCCGAGGCTGTCGGCATCGAAGGCCAGCCGCGCGAAGATCAATTGCCGTCGCTGAAGGTGGTGGCCGATCATATCCGCGCCACCGCGTTTCTGATCGCCGATGGCGTGATGCCGTCCAATGAAGGCCGCGGCTATGTGCTGCGCCGGATCATGCGGCGCGCGATCCGTCACGGCTATAAGCTGGGCGCGACCGGCACGTTCTTCTACCAGCTCGTCGCGCCGCTCGACGTGCTGATGGGCGAGGCCTATCCCGAATTGAGCGATGCCCGGGCCCAGATCGAGCGCGTGGTCGAGCAGGAGGAACAGCGCTTTTCGGAAACGCTCGCCCAGGGCATGAAGATTCTTGAGGATGCCATTACCGGTCTGTCCGGCGACGAGATCCCGGGCGAGACCGTGTTCAAGCTCTACGATACCTACGGCTTCCCGGTCGATCTCACCAACGATGTGGCTCGCGAGCGCGATCTGACGCTCGACAACGAAGGCTTCGAGCGCGCCATGAACGCCCAGCGCGAGCGCGCCCGGGCCGCCAGCCAGTTCGGCGCCGATTATCACGCCAGGCTCGACGATGTCGGCGACGCCACGACGTTTCTCGGTTATACCGAGGACGAGGCCGGGGCGAGGATCGTGTCGTTGCTGGTCGACGGCGAGCCCACCGATGCCATCGCGGCCGGGTCGCAGGGCGTGGTCGTACTCGACCGCACGCCGTTCTACGGCGAATCCGGCGGCCAGGTCGGCGATACCGGCACCATCGCCGGCGAGGGCTTTACCTTCGTCGTCACCGATACGCAGAAGCAGAACGGTGTATTCCTGCATATCGGCCATGCCGAGGATGGCGCGGTCGCGCCCGGCGCCGAGGTGACCGCCACGGTGGACGTGGCGCGCCGGCGCGACATCGAACTCAATCACACGGCCACTCATCTGCTGCACGCGGCGCTGCGCGACACGCTCGGCACGCATGTGCGCCAGAAGGGCTCGCTGGTGGCCCCGGATCGCCTGCGCTTCGATTTCTCGCACTTCGAGGCCGTCACGCCGGAACAGCTCGCGACCATCGAGGCCGAGGTCAACGACAAGATTCGCGAGAACATCGAAGGACGCATCTACGAGCGATCCTACGACGAGGCCGTGGCCGAGGGCGCGATGGCCTTCTTCGGCGAAAAATACGGCTCGGTCGTGCGCGTGGTGCGCTTCGGCGATTACTCGGTGGAACTGTGCGGCGGGACCCACGCGCCGGCCACCGGCGCGCTCGGCTTCGTCAAGATCACCGAGGAGCGCGGCGTGTCGGCCGGCAATCGGCGCCTGGAAGCGGTCTCGGGCAGCCATGCACTGGCCTGGATACAGGACGTGATCGATCGCCAGACACGGCTGGCCAGCCGGCTCAAGGCGGCGCCCAGTGAACTCGAGGACAAGCTGGATCGCGTGCTCGAGCGTGTATCCGGCCTCGAAAAGCAGCTCGAAGCGGCGAACCAGAAGCTGGCGGCCAGCCAGGGCGACGATCTGGCCTCGGCGGCGGTCGATATCGGCGGCGCCCAGGTCGTGGTCAAGCGCATGGACGGTGCCGATCGCAAGACACTGCGGGACACGGTCGACGCGCTCAAGAACAAGCTCGACAACGCCATTGTCGTGCTTGGTGCGGCCGAGGGCGACAAAGTCGCGTTGATCGCGGGCGTCGCCAAGGCACAGGCCGACCGGGTGCCCGCCGGCGATCTGATCAATTACGTCGCCAGCCAGGTCGGCGGCAAGGGCGGCGGCCGTCCGGACATGGCCCAGGCCGGCGGCAGCGAGCCCGAGAATCTCGACGCGGCGCTCGCCAGCGTGGCCGGCTGGATCGACGAACGCCTGTCGGCCCGCACCGGCTGAGCCGAAAACGAATCAATGCACGGGCGGCCGCGGCCGCCGAGCCCAAGGAAAAATGAATCCATGGCACTGATTGTCCAGAAATACGGCGGTTCCTCGGTGGGGACGGTCGACAAGATCAAGCGCATCGCGGAAAAGATCAAAGGCTATCGCGACCGCGGCGATCAGGTGGTCGTGGTGGTCTCGGCCATGGGCGGCGAGACCGATCGCCTGACCGAGCTCGCCAGCGAGCTGTCCGGCCGCCCGGTGCCGCGCGAGATGGACGTGCTCCTGTCCACCGGCGAGCAGGTGACCATCGCGCTGTTGTCGATGGCGCTGTCACACATCGGCGTGAAGGCGCGTTCGTTCACCGGCTGGCAGGTGCCCATTGTCTCCGACGAGTTTCACTCGAAGGCCCGTATCGAGCGGATCGAGGACGACAATCTGCACGCTGCGATCGATGCGGGCGCGGTGGCCGTGGTGGCCGGTTTCCAGGGCATCACCGGCGACGGCTCGATCTCGACGCTGGGCCGCGGCGGCTCCGACACCACGGCCGTGGCACTGGCCGCCGCGCTCAAGGCCGATGAGTGCCAGATCTACACCGACGTCGACGGCGTCTACACCACCGATCCACGCGTGGTCTCCGGCGCCCGTCGCCTGGACAAGATCACGTTCGAAGAAATGCTCGAGATGGCCAGTCTCGGCTCGAAGGTCCTGCAGATCCGCGCGGTGGAGTTCGCCGGCAAGTACGGCGTGCCGCTGCGCGTTCTGTCGACCTTCGAGGAAGGCCCCGGCACGCTGATCACCCTGGAGGAATACGTGGAAGAACCGATTATTTCCGGCATCGCCTTTACCAAGGACGAGTCGCAGCTCACCGTGCTCGGCGTGCCCGACCGGCCCGGCATTGCCTATTCGCTGCTCGGCCCGATCGGCGAGAACAACATCGAAGTCGACATGATCCTGCAGAACGTCTCGGGCGATTCGTCGAGCGACTACACGCTCACCGACTTCACCTTCACCGTGCACAAGCGCGACTACGAGACCGCCAAGGAACTGCTCGAAAAAGCCGCTCCGGGTGTCGGCGCGCGCGAGGTCACCGGCACGCCCGACGTGTGCAAGGTCTCGCTGGTGGGGGTGGGCATGCGCTCGCACGCCAACGTCGCCGCGCGCATGTTCAAGGCGCTGGCCGACGAGAACATCAATATCCGCATGATCTCGACCACCGAGATCAAGATATCGATCGTGGTCGAGAACAAGTACCTCGAACTCGCCGTGCGCGCGCTGCACGACGAATTCGAGCTCGAGAACGAGCCGAAGCGGGTCGAGTCGGAACTCACGCCCGCCGCGGATCGGTAGGCGAACGGCATGGCGACGGGCGCTGCAGAACCGGCGCGCGCCGTCGTCCCGGTCAATGCGATCGGTCGTGAAAAAAAGGGTTTACCCCGGGCCATCGAATCGCTATCATGCGCAGCCTCGATTGATCGCGGATGCATCGCACGGTCGCTTCATTCGAAAGTCGCTTTGTTCGACGAATCGACGCAAAGGGCTGTGTAGCAACCAAGCCTTCGCGTTGAACGAGAGAAAGGATTTTTGGAGAGGTGGCCGAGTGGTCGAAGGCGCTCCCCTGCTAAGGGAGTAAGGGGTTTATAGCCCCTTCGAGGGTTCGAATCCCTCCCTCTCCGCCAAACAAGAAGTTAAGCGCCCGTAGCTCAGTTGGATAGAGCGTGCGGCTACGAACCGCAAGGTCGGGAGTTCGAATCTTCCCGGGCGCGCCATCAGAAGAAGACCAGAAGCCGACGGCTTCTGGTCTTTTTTTTTGCGCGCTAACAACGCGTTATAGGTGTTAGCCGGTCTATTGGCAGAGCGATTAGTAGCAAATTGCTCGATCGCTTCTGCGCGCTCGATAACTCTCCGTGCCCACCTCGTGCCTTTCCTGTGCCCAGATTGCAACGCGGCGTTTTTGCTCGGGAGCCGGTTTGACGCTAAGGCCCCGTGCCCCATCGCGCGATTTCAGTCGTCCGCGACTACTTCGAAGAGGTCTCCAACCTCGCACTCGAACAGGCGGCACAGTTTCTCTATGGCGTCGAGATCGACGCGAGTGGCGGTTTCTTTATAGAGGAGCGTGATGGTGTTGCGATGCAGGCCTGTTTCCCGCGCAACGTCCATCACCTTTAGCTTCTTCTCGCCCATCATCCTCGAGAGGTGGCATCTGATCATCTTCGTTATCCCAGAATGTCAATTAGAATGACAAAACGTTGACACGCGCGACGTATCGTCATACTGTAGGTCATACAGGATGACAAATAGCACATGGAATAAGCGTTTTGTCAGCCTGCGGATCATATCGCTATTTGACTGGAGGCGACAGTGAACGAAGAAACCTATCTCACGACCGAGGAATTGGCGCAGAGGATCAAGTATGACTGCCGCACGATCCGCGACCGACTAAAAGATTCGGTGCTGATCGAAGGCAAGCATTACTTCCGCCCATTTGGCGGTCGGAAAATTCTCTACATCTGGAGCGCGATAGAGAGGGATATGAAGAGCGCGGGTACGGCGCAGCAACCTGAAGTTGAGAGTGCGGGCATTCCCATGGCCGCGGGAGGATATTGCAATGTCTAGTATCCGAGCGAGGCAAGATACTGGACTGCTCTTCTTCGACTTTCGGTTCAAGGGAAAGCGCTGCCGCGAGCAGACCATGCTTCCCGACAATCAGCGGAACAGAAAGCGCCTCCAAAAAATCCTGGAGCAGATTGATGCAGAAATAACGCTGGGTGATTTCGAGTATCGGAAATACTTCCCCAACAGCAGCCGTGCCGCTCAGTTTGATTCCGATTCGGAACAGAGCGTAAGCAGTGTCGAGCAACCTACGCCTCTCTTCAAAGACTTCGCCGACACCTGGTGGCGGGAGAACGAAATCCGCTGGCGTCGCAACACGCAACTGGGCAATCGAGCGGTCCTGAACCGCCACCTGTTGCCCGCCTTCGGTGATCGGCCTGTCGGCGAGATCACCAAGGCGGACATACTGGCCTTCCGCGCCGAGGTGGCACAGTGCGCCGGACGCTCCGGCAATGCCACGCTCTCGCCCAAGACCATCAATAACCTGATGGGCGTGTTGAACATGATCATGACCGAGGCGGCCGACCGCTTCG
>NZ_JBQDYE010000024.1:0-69386 GCF_052044155.1 Salinisphaera sp. SWV1 | reverse complement strand
CCGGGCTTCGCATCGGTTCGGCTCCTATTCACTCTCCACTGCTGACTATTGTCCCGAGATTTGTCGGGTTTTTCAGCGACGCCCTAGCGCCCTGGTTCTGGCAGCAATTGACGCAGGAAACCTTAAAGAGGTATCGACCGGCGCACGTAACAAGTGGCCCGATACCGAGATCGTTGTATGCGCCGATGCCGACGACATCGGGCGAGAAAAAGGCCGGGCCGCTGCCATTGCGGCAGGCGCCCTGCTGGCAATACCGGAGTTTCCAGCCGGCGCCGAGGGGAGCGACTACAACGACCTCGCGAATCTGGCTGCGCAGGAGGTCGATCATGTCTGATTCGGCCATCGATATTCGCGGACGCTCGCCGGAAGATTGGCCAGATCTGGTCAGTCTTGACCTGCCCACACTGCCCCATCTGAACGCAGAGCACGTTCCTGGCTGGGCCGGGACGTATGCCAAGGCCCTGTCTGCGGCCACGGAGACGCCTGATGAATTATCGGCGGCCATGGTCCTCGCGGCCACGGCGACCGCTGCGGCGCGGCGCATTCAAGTTGAAGTGAAGCCCGGCTACGTTGAACCGGTAAACCTGTGGATTGCTGCCGCCCTTCCGCCGGGCAATCGAAAGTCCGCCGTACAGTCGGCTGCGACATCTCCAATAATAGGCTGGGAGCGCGAAGAAGCGGCGCGTGTCGCACCGGAGATTGCGCAGCTCGAATCCGAGCGCTCCGTGCTGGAAATGCGGGCCAAGGATCTGCGGACGCAGGCCAGCAAATGCGAAGACAAGAGCCAGCTTGCCGCTATGGCGCGTGAGGCGGGCGAAATCGACGCGAACCTGCCCGAAGTCCCGCGCTTGCCGCAACTCTGGACCTCCGATGCAACGCCGGAGCGGCTGGGCATCCTGCTTGCTGAGCATGGCGAGCGCATGGCGTGGATGTCGTCTGAAGGCGGCGTGTTCGATCTGCTGGCCGGCCGCTATTCCGGTGGCATTCCGAACCTCGACCTAACGCTCAAGGCATGGTCGGGCGATTCCGAACGCGTTGACCGCAAAGGTCGGGCGCCGATTCATCTCGACCGCCCACTGCTCAGCATCGGGCTATCGCCACAACCGGAGATGCTACGGGGGTTGGCCAGTCGCCCGGGCTTTCGCGGGCGTGGTTTGCTGGGTCGATTCCTGTACCTCTTGCCCACGTCGCCGCTCGGCTGGCGCACGCTGAATACTGAGCCAGTCCCCGACAGCGCAAGGCTCGGGTACGCGGCCGGTCTTAACGCAATACTGAATTGGCCCGCAGCGTTCGACCACGAAGGCCGCGCCACATTGCACACATTGCATCTCTCAAAAGACGCCCGACAGGACTGGTACGAGTTCTCGCAATTGGTCGAGGCCAGCATGCGGCCCGGCGGCGACTTTCAGCATGCGACCGACTGGGCCGGCAAGTGTCCCGGTCAAGCCATTCGAGTGGCGGGCGTTCTGCACGGCATCCGCCATGCGCATGGCGAACCCTGGGCGCACGAGATCAGCGGCGACACCATGAATGCGGCGCTTGAGCTCATGGCGGTGATCTCCAAGCACAGTCTCGCCGCGTTCGATCTGATGGGCGCCGATGACGGGATCGCTGCGGCCCGTCGAATCTGGGAGTGGATCGCCGAGGGTTATGTCCGGCGCTTTACGGTGCGTGAGGCTCACATTGCCCTGCGGTCGTATTTTCCACGAGCCAAGGATGTCCGCAACGCGCTCGATATTCTCGAAGAGCGCGGCTATCTCCGGGTGCTCGACCTACCATCCTCATCAAGCGGCGGTCGACCGCCTTCCCCCATCGTTCAAGTCCGCCCCGAACTCGCCGGAGCAAGACCATGAGCTGGCGCGACGTAATGGGCGGCTCACAGCCTTTACCCCTCCGCACACAACTCACACAACACACACAACCCGACCAGACAATCAGTTCTGTGCGTTCTGTGAGTTCTGTGCGGGGGTCCGAAAAGAAATCGGCCGATGATGAAGGCCGCCTGCTGGAGGCATTGGCGGCGGCTGCGGAGGGTATGCCGGTGACGTCAGCCGATCTATACGAAGCGCTAGCGCCGGAGGACATCACCGCCTGGCGCAATGGTTCGCTGGGCGCCGATAACCTCCGGGCGTTCGCCGTGGCGCTGTATGAGGGCCGAGAGCGCGAGGCCGGACGGATACCCGACAGCTACGAAGATATCGTCACCTGCGGCCAATGCGGGCCGGTCTGGCTGTTCACGTCCGGCGATGTGCCGAGTTGTCCGTGGTGCATCAACCGCATCGCCGGTCTACCGATTCCCCGCCCGGCCCCGGTGACTTGCGGCACTTGTCGCCACTTCCAACGCAACAAACATCCGCACCTTGGCCGCTGTGGCGTCGGCATGAAAGCGCATGCCCCGGCTGGCAATTGGGATACGGACCGGCACGACTGCAAGCGCTGGCTACCCGAGTAGTTCGAGCTTTGAATTCCATGCGCGCTCTATACGCCGAATAAACTGTATATTTATCCAGTTTTATGGTAATATCTTCAATAGGACAGCCATTCCCGGTGATCACTATGTCGCGACCTAAAGGATCAAAGAATCAGGTGCCTGGAGCAGACGAACAGCGCGCACTGATTAAACAATTGCGCCAACAGGCAGCAAGCGGCGACGCCAATGCCACGGGCGCATTGCTCGTTGTGGCGCAAATGCAGCGTTTTGTTAAGGAGCTTGTCCATGTCGGAAGCTAACGACGCTGAATCCCTAATCGACAAGGAAGTTGCGGTCTACGCGACAAAGGTTATCCGTCGCGCCATGTACTACTGCCGCTCGCTGCACCGGACGGCTTGCTTGCTGGAGTCCAATTTACGACCGGAAACACCGCAAGGCGCTGATGCGACCGCCATTCGCAGCATCGTCGGAGATTTGACCATTTCGCTTGGCGCCGAACTTAATCATCTCGAAACGATGTGCGACTTAGCCGATCTGGAAGACGACCCCGGCACTCTGCACTGAGGACAAAACTATGGGATTCATGGATCAACTGAACGCAGGCTTGAACGATCCCCGGAACGCCGGCTTGATGGGCATGGCCGAAGGCTTGATGGCCGCTGGCGGCGCGCATCGTCTACCGGTGAGTATGGGTCAGGCGCTGGCGATGGGATTGCAAAACGCTCAGCAGAATCAGCAGCAAGTTGCACATACGCATGCCATGCAAGCGCATAACCAGGCGTTCCATCAGGAACAACAGCAACGGCTGGCGCAGCAACAGGCGATTAATTGGCTCGCAAATCATCCTCAGGCCAATCAACAGCAGATGATGCCTCACCTCGCGGAAGCCGCGCCGCATCAGGTCGCAACCGGCATGGCCAACCAGCAGTTCCCACACCTTCAGGCCGTCAATACCGGCGATCAGGTGCAGATGGTCAATCCGTATACGGGACAGGCGCAGAACTCGCTACACAAAGGCGTCTCGCCGAGCGTATCGGCCCAGACCGGTTATGACTGGGCGAACCTGAAGGAAAACACGCGCCACCACAAAGCGGATGAGACGATTGCCAGCCGAAACGATGGGCTCCAGACCGGCACGCCCACGTTGTCGGACGCCGCGCTCGCCTATCATCGGGCCTATCCCTACGGGGACGTACCATTCAACCACTTCTTGCAGCAGAACTACCCGAGCCTCGCCAAGAGCGCGCCACAAGCGCAGCAGCCCTCGAATAATTCACACTGGTACAGCGGGGTTGAAAACTGGTTGTGGGGGCCACCGAATAAACCCAATGCCGCACGCGCTAAAAGCAGCGCTAAGCCAGCATCGCCGACCAGCACGAAAAACACGCCGTCCTATAGTAGTGCGGACGAAGTCAAACAGGCCTACCACAACGGGAAACTGACCCGCGCGCAAGCGACCCAGTTACTCACGAATCAATTCGGGTATCACGAGTAATGGCCTCCCAGCCGAGTGCGTCGGCCTTTCTGGATCGTTCATCCAAGCCGAGCGCATCCGCGTTTCTCGATGCCAAGCCGTCGAAACCGGGGGCGTCCACGGCTCTGGATTCGAAACCCAATAGGCCCAGCGCATCCGCGTTTCTCGGCGCAAAGCCAGGTGGCTGGGGTGAAGGCATCGGCGAAGGATTGGCGAATCTCGCGTCTAGCAGTGTATCGGTGCCACTGGCCGGCCTGGCGGGGATCGGCGATGAAGTCCTGAACAAGGCGGGCATCACCAAGGCCAAGCCATCCGACGTGATCCACAACGTCGAAAATGACCTCACCTATCAGCCGAAAACGCAGAAGGGCCAAGAGGTCACGCATTACATCAACATGCCGTTTGATCTGCTCAACAAGGGCGGCAAAGCGGCAGGTGATTGGGTCTACAACAAGACCGGCTCGCCGATAGCAGCAACCGCAGTGCAGACCGCCATCGACGGCGCACCGGCATTGATCGGGCTGAAAGGATTAGGCCGGGGCAAAGCCGACGTTGCAACGGATACTGCCGCCAGTCCCGCAGAATCGGCCAAGCCGGAAGCCAAGAGCGCCCCTGAGACAACCACTGGCAGCGAAACCAGCGTCAAGGAAACGCCGCTGTCTGCCGGCGACAACGTGACCGTGGACGGCCTCAAGGGCAATTGGACCGTCGAGAAGCCGAGCAACGACGGCTTGATGCACTGGGTCAAGAACGATCAGGGCGAGCGCCGGGAAGTCGGCAATCATCTGATTACCCAAGCCGAGACAAAGCCGGCGGACAAAGCACCAGAACAACAACCACAACCGAAGCCGGTACAAGCTGTAGATGTTGGCAAGCTGGATGCGGCCATCAAGAAGCCGCCGTTCCTACGCACACCCGAGGATAAGGTGGCGCTGCGTAACATCGACCCTCGCACGGCGGATATTCTGCGTACGCCGCCATTCCTGCGCTCGCCGGAGGATCGCGTCTACCTTAATGGCGTATCCAAGCCCACGGGCGATAACCGCGCTCAGATCGAGTCTCGCGATTCGCCGGACATGCAGGCCAATACCGCCGAGCATGTCGCAGCGGAGAACATGCGACCGAGCGCGGCGCAGTATCTAGACCAGCCCACAGAACACACACAACACACAGAACCCTCGACACACGCGCGCTTGTCGGCCAATCCGATGTTCGACCCGGAGATATACCAGTCGATCCTTGGGCCAGCATACGAGCGTGCACGGGCGGCGCTGGAAGCCCACGTCCCGGAGGAAAAAGCACAAGGGCCCATCCCGGAGCTGGACAACGAACGCCAGCCGATCCCGACCGATAACGTCGAAAAGGCCCTGCACATCCTCCGGAACCACAAGACGCTCGATAACATCGACGCCCTGAACTTCCTGCGCAAGGCAAAAGAAGCCGGCATGACGCCGGAGATCAACCGCAAGCTGATGGATTATGTCGAGGAAAAGAACCTGCCGGAATCGCAGCGCACGACCTCGCTGACGCCGGAAGAACAGCACTTGCACGATACGTTCATCGCCCCCATCCGGAACGCGCTCGACCACAAGGACGGCTACGCACCGCGTGAAGCGCGCGGCAAAGGCGGCAAGCTGGATCTGTTGCGGGAAAAGAAGAGCGGCCGATTCGGCGTCGGCACATTGCGCAAGAGCCTGCCGAGCATGAAGCATCGCCTGTTCAAGGCGCTCACGGACGAGAACGGCAATCGCACCGTCGTTGCGGCCAAGCGCCAGGGTAAGGACTACGCCCTGACGGCCTTCCACAATAAGCACCCGGAATCGTTCGGCACGATCAAGGCCACGACCGGCGAGGATGAGCTGAACCGGAAGATCAAGCCGATCGACGTGGCGATCAACAAGCTGCGCCACGAGAAAAACATCCTGAGCAAGACGCAAAGCCGCCGCCATGCCGCCCGCGTCCGGCTGGCGAATATCGAGGATGGATTGAACGCCCTGTATGAGCGCAAGGCCAAGCTACAGGAACGGCACGCCGACGAGTTGAACGACCAGTTCTTTACGCACAAGGGCAAGCGCTACCACATCGGCGAAGCGACGGCGAACGAGATCGAGAAGCATACGAACGTCAAGTATCACCGCAACCTGCTGGGTAAGCTGCTGGATGAATACGTCGCAAACCGGCAAGTACAGCGACAGACCAAGTTCCTCGACGATCTGAAAGCCTCGCCGGAATTCCAGAAGGTCGCCACACAGGATCCGACCAAGGCCAAGCCCAAATGGAAGTCGCTGGAGCTGCCGCAGTTTCACGGCTGGAAAGCGGAACCGTACACAGCGGAAGTACTGAACCACTTCGCCCGGCGAACCAAGGGTGATCTGCGCGTCCCGATTCTGAGCACGGTCAATGATCTCGCGCGCAAGGCGATGTTTTCGGTGCTGCCGGTCTGGCACGACTTCAACATTGCCGACATGGCGATCATCAACCGGGGCATGGTCGGTAATTTCTCGCCGGCCAGCATGGTGCGTCTATGGAAAACCATGGGCCCGGCGATGAAGGAAGTCATGACGCTGGGGCCGAAGTACCAACGCCTGATGGAAAAAGGCGCACCGTTCATGTACGCCAAGAGCAAGCTGGGGCTCGTGACGCCGGAAGCGTTCGGCGACATCGTGAATAGCCTCGGTACGGAACTCGACGCCAAGCCGGAGCTGCATCCGATTGCCAAGGCGCTGGGGTTTGTGCCCGGCAAGGCGCTTCAGGGCATGAAATGGTGGGGACACCACGCCAATACGTCCATGTGGTCGTTCAACGACATGGCGATCATGCAGGCCATCATGGAGCGGGAACTCAAGGGCATGAGCGAGGATGACGCGCTCATGCATGTGACCGACATTCTGCCGAGCTATTCCCTGCCGGAAGGATCCCGGTTGCTGAACGTCCTTACTCATCCCGATATGTCATGGTTTGCGCGCTATCACCTGGGCCTGTTCAAGGCCTACGGCAAGATGATGCAGCGCGTACTGGGCAAGTCGTCGGACGCTTCGTTGCGTGCTCGCGGCATGGATCAACTGGCGATGGTGGGCCTGATGGGCCTTGTCGTCTATCCGATGCTGGACCAGATACTGCGCCAGCAATCCGGCGATCCCAAAGCGCATGTGGCGCGGTTCGGCCTGTCGGCGATCCCCTACGACCTGTCCAAGTGGGCCAGCGGCCAGATGGCGTTACTCGACTTCGGTACCAAGATATTCACGCCGGCGCCAGGCAGCTACGAAGCCTTGCAGCAATTGGTGAACCGCGATATCTGGAGTGGTGATGAGATCGCGCCGTATTACTCGACACGCGGTGAAGCGGCTGAAGATCGGATAAAGCATCTCACGCACATGAACATACCGGCGCAGAACTTCGTCGAGGGCAATACGCCATTGCAGGGCCTGGGCCGTCAGTTCGGCATCGAGATACCGAAATCAGAACCGGATAAGCGACGAGAAAAGGCCAAGGAACGCGAGAAGGCGAGCCGCGAGAAGCATCGTTATTTCCAGCAGCATCGATCCTGATCAAAACAGGCGGGAACAGGTATGGCGCAGTTCAAGAAAGGACAATCCGGCAATCCGCAGGGACGCCCGAAGGACAACCGCACAGCCGAGCTCAGAGGCATGCTGCGCCCCTATGCGCCCGATCTGGTAGCCAAGGTCAAGGACATGGCCATGGAAGGCGACGCAACCGCGATGCGGCTCTGTCTGGAACGCATACTGCCACCGCTCCGGGCCCGTGATGAGGCGATGACTATCCCGACCCTGGATAGCAACGCCAGCCTGGTCGAACAAGGTCAGGCGATCGTTGCCGCGCTCTCTGCCGGTCAGCTATCACCGGCCGATGCGGCGACGCTCATGCAGACGGTTACCGCACAGGCGCGCTTGGTTGAGGTTGAAGAACTTGAACAGCGTGTAACCGCCCTGGAGGCGAAATGACGATCAAATCACGACTCACGAAGCTGGAGCAGGCCAAGAGCAACGACGACATGCTGATCGTGCACATGAGACACGGCGAAGACGCAGATGCGGCCCTGATGCGGCATACAGGCAGGAAGGACGGCGATGAAGGTCGCCTCGTGGTGCTGGTCGAGCGATTCAGCTCGGAGAATGACCCACAAGAGAAGCAGAGCGCCTAGTCTTGCGCTTCGAAGCGGGCAGCCGCGAAATGCTTGTTGCCCTTGATCGCGACGACGTAGGGGCCCTTGAAGTCGTTGGGTACGACAAAATCCACATACCCGGTCATTTGCTGGCCTGCCGGCATCCGCCCCACTCGAAGGTTGCCGACGCGATTGGCGACAAAATCGCGCCTATGCTTGTTGTCTGACTCGATCCGTTCCTGCTTGAGCAGCGCGCCGAGGTTATACGCTTCGGCCATCTCCGTGCCCGTGTAATTGTATTGGGGCGTCGTTGTCGTCGTGCTCATGCCGGAATAGTTGCCGCTATAGGCATTGCCATACATCGACCCGGAAACCGTCCCCGATCCGGTCGTGGTGCTCGTATATGCAACGGGCGTCGGCGGCGGCACGTTCATCATCGGCGGCGCACGCCCGGCAGGTGTGTACACGAGCCATGCGGCCTTGTTGTATGGGATCGCCGACAACCACGCCTTTCGCGACCCATCCATAACGGCGAGCGCTTTCAGGCTGCACGTCTGACAGTTCGGCTCGGCGCGCAGATCCACGCGTAGCTCAAGGATTCGCGGCTTCGTCTGCCACATGCTCGCGGACACGAGGCCTTTCTCTGCCCCGAGATACAACAAGGCGGCATCCTGCGTACGCTGATAAGCGGGGACTTGCTGCGGGAAGATAAAGACGCCGCCCCGGCTCAGGGTATGGGCCTCAAGTGTCTTCCCGTCATCCGAGAACAACTGGCTCAGCGCAACCTTGCGCACAGTGCCGCCGGCGCTCTTGACCGTCATTTCGCCAGTCGACGATACGGCGTTGTAGTAGCTGAACGACTTAACCGGCTTACCGTTGATCGAAAGCACGGTATCGCCTTCGTTCAGAGAGGTGTCAGACCCGGTAACCATCCGGATGCGTGCCGGAGAATCCGCTCTCACGCCGTCAGGGTGCAGAGGCTTCGGTGTGTGCTTGCCGAACATGCCGCCCGTACTGGCGCAACCCGACACCCCAACCACGACCGCCAGCATAACGAACGCTTTGCGCATGACACTCTCCCCCGGTGAACCGCCATGGACGTGCCGTAATGCGCGCCTATGGCTACCGTACCCGAGATTGAGCGCAGCGGTATCGATTAGCGGAGAGAATCAGCAGCGCAAATTCACGCTCTCACTCGACGCTTGCAGCGATCGAGATGCGTTCGCGTGGTGACTTATTGGTGACTCAGAGGCGAAACGCCAAATAAGGACCAAGCGTAAGCTGCTGTTTAAGCTGGTGGGCCGTGCTGGATTCGAACCAGCGACCAATTGATTAAAAGGCAACCGCACCGCTCATACCAATTGATTCACGAAACTTCACGGATCTATATATATCAAGGATTTTATGGTTGTTCTTGGTTCATGCGTGCTACGCTCAATGCCGCGAAATGCACGCGCATCGTAGCACCGGCGTAGCACCGGCAAACCAATTGACTATCGATTGATGCGCGGCTTGGATTCACCCGCGAGGCTCCAATGACCGAACAAATCAGCTTCACGAAGCGCACGATCGACACCCTGCCCGACGCGCCACCCGGCAAGCGCGCAAGCTACGCCGACCGGAATGTACCGGGCCTGCGTCTGGTCGTCACAGATAAGGGCTCGAAAAGCTGGCAGGTGCAAAAGCGCATCAAGGGGCGCGGCGGCCGACGCCTGACGCTCGGGCGCTATCCCGACATGCCACCCGCAGCAGCTAAAAAAAAGGCGGCCATCGTGGCCGCCCAGATCGCCGAAGGCGTGGACCCGCACGCGGCGAAGCAGAAAGCCGATTCTCAGCGCTTCACCCTCGGCGATGCGCTCGAACTCTATATCGAGCGCCACAACCTGAAGGCCACGACGGTTAAGGGCTATCGCCAGAATATCGAAGTCGGCTTGAAGGATTGGACGAAAAAGCCGCTGGTCGAGATCAACGGCCGCATGGCGGTCGATCGGCACGCCAAACTCGCCGCCGACTCCGGTAGCCCGTACGCCGACCAAGTAATGCGCACACTGCGCGCACTGTGGAACTTCGCCGAAGGCTTGTTCGAAGACGACGACGGCAACTCAACCCTGCCCGTCAATCCAGCCAAACGGCTCTCGAAGGTGCGGGCATGGCGCAAGCCGGCGCCGCGCAAGACTTATATCAAGGCGCACGATTTGCCGGCATGGTTCAACGCGGTGAACACGCTGCGCGCCGAGCCTTGGGGCACGGCATCGCAGACGGCCGGCGATTACTTCGCGCTCTTGATCTTGACCGGGCTACGGCGCACAGAAGGCTTGTCGTTGCGCTGGGATTGCGTCGATTTCCGCGAGCGCACGCTGACCGCGCTTGACACGAAGAACCACAAGGATCACACGCTACCGTTATCGGACTACCTGATCGATCTGCTTGAAGCCCGGCGAAAGGCGCACGAAGCCGACGCGGCATTGGCGGGTACGCCGTTCGTCTTCCCCGGCAGCGGCCGCGCGGGCCATTTCACCGAACCGCGCTATCAGCAGCAGCGGATCGTTAAGGAATCCAGGGTCGCCTTTCGCATCCACGATCTTCGGCGCACCTTCGTGACCACGGCGGAGCGGCTCGGCGTGCCGACATACGCACTCAGCGCCTTAGTCAATCACGAGATGGGCGGCCACCCGATTACGCGTGATTACGTTTCCATAGAGATCGAGCGACTACGCGAGCCTATGCAGAAGATCACGGATTACTTCCTGAGTGCCGGCCAGATCAAGCCAGCGGCGCCGGTCATCGCAATTAGCGAGAGCACCGCATCATGAGCCAGCCGGAGTCCCCAACAAAAGAGCAAATAGAGGCGGATATAAGGCGAGAGCGCGTGCGGATCGCTTGGCGCTTGGTTCGACACTTCAGAAAGGTCCTCGCCGCCGCGCCGCACGGTCAATTATCGCTTGAAGACAGTGCGTTTTTGCTGGCGAGCGAATTTCCGCCTGAGAGCGATGCGGCGCGCCAACTGCATAAAATCAGCGACTCGCCCTCGCTCGCCATCGAGATACAACACCGTATGCGACGCGCGTATAGCCTCGAAGGCGACGAGAGCCTAAAACCGGTCAATCGCAACGCGCTCGAAGCCCAATGGCGCTACCCCATCGAACACCTTGTGAGCTGGGCGCGACGCACGGGCACGGGCAATGCCCGGCTAGCGGAAGCCGTGGCACGTAGAGCGAATATCCCCCTTGATCTTGCGGCAGCGAGAAATAAACGACAGGACAGCAGAAGCGCGCGCTATACCGGCGACCGTGAGTTGGTGCTTGGGGCGGCGCTGGCTGTGCTTGGAGCGAAGCCCGATTCTTGCCGAACGGAGAGCGGGCGAATCAACGCCAGCGCGATCGTGCGCTTGATTCAGATAAACGGCATGGAACTGTTTGCTGACAAGACCGCCGATGGCGCGCCGCCGCTTGGTGATCGAGCCATGAGAAAGGTTATCAGCGAATGGCTGGATAACTCCGCTCTTGTAACGCGTGAATAGCCAGTCTTAGAAATGGCAACCAAACCGCAAAAATTGGCAACCAAAAAGTTCATTTGCTTTCCACCCTGAAATAGGCGCGCCGCCTATCGTCTTTCGCAAGCCCAACGTCTAACAAGGCAAGCGAAAGATGATGAATGAGCAAACAGTTCCGAAACTCCTCACCAGCGAGCAGGCCGCCGAACTGCTCGGCGTGAACTCGCACACGCTGGCGGTCTGGCGCTGTGAAAAGCGTTACCCCCTGCCCTATGTCAAATGCGGCCGCTGGGTGCGTTACCGCGCTGCGGATGTCGCGAAGTTCATTGATGACAACATGCAGGTGCCGGCATGAGTCGTCCAGCATGCGAACAAGCGGCCGCCCCGATCCGTCCGGAGCTAATCGTCTCGGGTGGCGTGCTCGACCGGCATAACGCTAGCGTCAAGACGGAAGCCTGGAACACGACCAGCCACCCGGTTCGATTGACGCTGGCGGATGCGACCGGCCAACACACGTCAGCCGTCTATCTGTCATTCGAAGCAGTCGAACAGCTGGCCCGCGATCTCAAGGCCTGCTACGAGGCACGGCGCGCGTTCGACGCTGCCCGTACCAAAACGGACACGAAACCGTGAACGTCGTCGAATACGTTCGCGGGTTTTCACCGCTGGAAATCCCGGCCGATGGGCGGATCTGGTTACGGAAACAACTGGACTCCCAACCCGTTCCGATCGCGAACGCGCTGGCCGAACAGCATCGGCGCACCTATAAGGCAGAACGCGGCCAAGGCCGGCCGAACCCGATGCGGTCCGCCAACATCGAGTTGCGGGAATTCGTCGAAGCCTCACAAGGTGTTCTGCCGCCGAATGCGAGCGACAACGATATTCGAGCCTTCGCAAAGCGCCGCAGTCACGAGTGCGAGCAGAGCATGCGCCGCATCAACGGCGATGAAATGGCGACCTACGCGGCCGGGCACGGCGTGGTCTCGCGTTTCGGTCTGGTTCCGCCCACGCCGAACCGGAATCGCACCCTACTGGGCTGTATCGAGCGCATGCGCGATGAGCGCTGGTGGCGCAATCAGTTGCACAAGATTCACGGCCGCAAACACGAGCAGCAAGCCCGCTCGATCGGGCTCGTGCATAAACGCGCCGGCCTGTATATCAGCGAATACGGCTTCCAGCGTTACATCGGCCGCCAGGAAAGCAACGCTCGCGCTCTAAATGAGACGGTGGCGGTCTGCGAGACCGGCGAGGAATTCAGTCTTGCTGAGATCGCCGACAAAGGCCTGAGCAATCCCAGCATTCGCCGTAATGAGATGATGGGGCGGATAAATGGAATCGAGCGCTACGCAGAAGCCCGAGGCGATGTCGCGCTATTCGCATCGATCACCACGCCGTCCGAGTTGCACGCTGTCCATTCGAAATCGCTCGAACCCTGCGAGGGTCAGCATGTCACACCCCGCGAAGGTCAAGAATGGTTGATGGCGCAATGGCAGAAAATCCGCGCGAAGCTTAACCGGCTCTCGATTAACGCGTATGGGCTACGGGTCGCCGAACCCCACCACGACGGCACACCCCACTGGCACGCCCTATTTTTCGTCGAGCCGGCCCAAGCCGACTTGTTACGGCGCATTCTGACCGATTACTTCGTTGACGGGGCCACTAACCCAGCCCGTCAAAAGCGCGCCTGTAAGATCAAAGCCATTGACCCGCAGCACGGGTCGGCAACCGGCTATATCGCCAAATACATCTCGAAAGGCATCGACGGGCACGGGCTCGATTACGCGGCGACGCTCGATTCAGACGGGCAACAAGTGGGCTTAGAAGCCGATCCGAAGGACGCGGCCCAGCGCGTACGGGCTTGGGCGTCCCAATGGGGTATTCGACAGTTCCAGTTCATGGGCACGCCCGCTATCGGGCCGTGGCGCGAACTCCGTCGTATACGTCACGAGATTGAAGGCAACCCAAAGGCGGAAGCGCTGCGCAAATCCGCCGATGAGGGCGACTACGCCCGTTACATGGAACTCATGGGCGGCGCAGCCGTTAAAGCCAGCGAGCGGCCCGCGCATGTTCGTTACGCGATAGATAGCGAATGCGGCCGTTACGGAGAAGCGAAACAGCGCGCCTATCTCGACGCCTTCGGCGTTACGTATACGACGCGCCCTCTCCGTTGGGAGATCGAATATCGGCCGGGCGGCGATACTCGTTATCAGGGAAGCGCTGATCCGTTCGATCGTAACGTAACGAGTGACGAAGCCCGCGGCGTCGCCGCCCAGTCCTTAACGGCACATACCGAGCGCGAATCCCTTAACGAAAGAATCCCAGCGCATCGCATTAGCGCAGCGGCGCAGCCGCGAGCACTTGGACTCGTGGAAATAACTGTACTCAGCCCGGATCTTCGGCATACGCCGCCAGGAGGTTTGCCGAAATCCCGAGCGCACCGGTGATGGGCAGCCACCCGGCTGGCTTTTTCCGTCGTAGCCGGCCGTCGGCACAGCAGAAGATCGATTACTCAAGAAAATCGACAGCGCATCCCGCGTCCGGCAGACCACTGCGGGACAGACTAACCCTGTGAAGAATAATACTTCCCCGAATTGCTAGCTGCGTGCCGGCCCTGCGGGGCAATCAGCGACCCAGAAAGAGGCGCAATGACTTTCAAGGCAATGCAAAAGATAACGTAATATCAGCCCAACATTGATTGACACCAAAACCATTGCTTTCTAAGGCTTTGCCTAATCCCAGCTAGTCCGTTTTTCTCCTTATGAACCTCAATTTCTCGATTTCTCTGGCGCAGATAATTTGCAGCGTCTCGCTGTAGTAATTGTTCGAGGGGAAGTTTACATATTTCTGTATCGTCGATAACGTCATCGTATCTGCCGCGAACACCGGCATACTGGCTCAACGTAATCTGGACTAGGCAGCAGGCTGTAACCGCCTTCGCCGCCTGTTCGACGCCATAGTGGAAGGTTTTTTCGTCTCCGCGCTGCAACGCGCCAAATTTGAAGGTTCTCGGTTTGAAATGAACTAGTCGATTCCTCTGCTTTGCAAGGAATTTTACGTACCCAATACAGTGATCATTCTCTTCTAAATCCTCGCTACCAAGAAGCTTGGTCAACATGGCAAGCTTTTCAGGGATAGCGAGACTGTCGATCGCTTCGCGTCTAAATTTAGTTAGACGTTCGCGGGCGAGAAAATTTAGGAGGGCTTCGACCATTAGGGCGCTGAAAACAATTGTCGATATTGCAGATCGGTCGCTTTCCCATCGAGCAAGCGCCGATGATGCGTAAAGCTCACTAGCACGCTGACCACTAGACTGCCCCCCTTTCTTGCTTACATTGCTCGCTCGTGCCTTCAAAGTCTTGGCTTCTTCTTCGCGGGCCCATGTTGAAATTAAGCTTTGACAGGCAATAAAAAAAAATGACTTATCGAGACAGACTTGACACTCTATCCCGTCTATTTGCTCTTGGGTAATCAACCTTTACCTCCCACAAACCATTTAAAAATTGATTCACGCCAGCCGTAGGAAAGCCGGCCTTGCGTGATCCAAGCAACACGACTTAGGCAAAGTTAGACTGTCTGGGGGAGGTGTGAGTTTGGAGCTTAAACGCTATCATGCGGGTACTCGGTATTTCGAAGATTGCCTTCGAAAATCGGAACAAGCTCACGCCTGTGGACGAGGCCTACGGTCCTACCATTGCTCTTTGATTCAATTAGTGGATCGAACTCCCGACCGTGCAATCGCAGTACAAGAAGCCAATTTCGAGCCATCAGATTGATTGCCTCACGGGCTTCCCGAGCCGATGCTCGCATGTTCTTACCCGGCAAGACCGAGTCGTTTGGCGCGTCAGCCATGAGTCGTTTACGGGCCTGCTCATCATTCTCAACGAGCATATTCAGCAGATCGTCAGCTTCATCGCGCGTTAGTGTGTCCGGGATTAGAAATCCGTCCCTCACACGCGGCCCACTTGGACCAGGTTCTGCTGGGTCGTCTGCGGGTGCCAGCATAAACTCTACGCCACGTGAGGCGTAAAATTCTCGCAGCAGTTTTAGCTCTGCGCTACGCAGCGCAAGCTTCCCGCACTCGAACTGCGAGAGGTAAGCCCGACTAACACCAGTGTCGGCTGCCACGCGCCCTTGGGATAGCGCGAGTTGATCGCGCGCATCGCGCGATTGCGAAGGGGTAAGAATAGCGGTCTGCATGGTTTCGTTCTCACGTGTTTAACACGCGACGAACGTAGCACCCGCGTAGAACGAGCGAAACCGCACTCGTTTGATACTCCTTGTTAAATGCTATAACCGACTGTTTAACAAGTTTTTTAATGGTGGGCCGTGCTGGATTCGAACCAGCGACCAATTGATTAAAAGTCAACTGCTCTACCAACTGAGCTAACGGCCCCACGCGGAGCGCGAATGATACCGGAAAATGGCGATTTTGCCACCCCTGCGATTCAGGCGTTCGGCGCGTCCGGCTGGTAGCGGGTCGGATCGCTCACGCCGGCGGCCTCGAACCCGGCACGGCGCAGTCGGCAGGCATCGCAAAGACCACAGGCCCGGGCATCCGCGTCGGGCTGATAGCAGGTCACGGTCTGGCTGTAATCGACGCCCAACGCCTGCCCGCGCTGAATGATTTCGGCTTTGGTCTGATGCATCAGGGGCGTCCTTAGCGCAACCGGATAGCCTTCGACCCCGGCCTTGGTCGCGAGCGCGGCCATGCGTTCGAATGCTTCGATGAATTCGGGCCGACAGTCCGGGTAGCCGGAATAGTCGACGGCATTGACCCCGATATAGATCGCCTCGGCATGCAGTACTTCCGCCCAACCCAGCGCGACCGACAGGAAAAGCGTATTGCGCGCAGGCACGTAGGTCGAGGGTATGCCCTCGGTCGGACTTTCGGGCACATCGATGCGGTCGTCGGTGAGCGCCGAGCCGCCCATGCCGTCGAAGTCGATGGTGACGATCTTGTGCTCGGCCACCCCGGCCGCAGCCGCAATCCGTTTCGCCGCGGTAAGTTCCGCGGTATGGCGCTGGCCATAGTCGAAGCTCAGCGCATAACAGCGATACCCGGCGGCCGCCGCTTCGGCCAGGCATGTGGTTGAATCGAGACCGCCGGACAGCAGAACGACGGCCAGGGGCTGATCGGACGAAGACATGGATTTTCCTGAAAAACGGGAGTGATGTCGTTCAATGGCCCGGCGCGTCGCCCCAGAGCTGCTTGTGCAGCTGGAGCTGGAAGCGCACAGGCAGGCGATCGGCGACGATCCAGTCGGCGAGGTCGCGCGCGGTGATTTCACCGTGGCTGGGCGAAAACCAGATCATGCATCCCGGCGGCGGCGTGATTTCCGCCAGACGCGACTTGGACCACTCGTAATCCGAACGCGAGCAGATCACGAACTTCAGCTGGTCATGGTCGGTGAGTGCATCGATATTATCCCACCAATTACGGGCTGCTTCGCCCGAATCAGGGGTCTTGATATCAACCACCCGCGAGGCGCGCACATCGATGGGCCGGATATCCAGCGCCCCGGCGGTTTCCACGGACACATCGTAGCCGGCATCACACAGGCGACGCACGAGCGGCGCGACGTTGGGCTGGGCCAGCGGCTCGCCGCCGGTCACACAGACATCACGTGCACCGAATGCATCCACCCGGGCGAGGATGTCGTCCAGCCGGGTCCACTCGCCACCGTGAAAGGCGTAAGCGGTATCGCAGTACCGACAGCGTAGCGGGCAACCGGTCAGGCGAACAAAGGTGCACACTCGCCCAGCCGAACGGGCCTCGCCCTGCAGGGAACAGAATATTTCGGTGATGCGCAGCGCATCCTCGCGCTGTGCCCAACGGCTGCTCTGCACGCCGTCGCGGCGGATCTCGTCGGATCGTACGTCGAGTATGTCGGGCACGGTTACGTATCCGTCAGCCGCCGCTGCCCAGCGACTGCAGTTTCTTCCGGGCCAGACCGGCGGCGTCGCTGTTCGGATACTGATCGACCACGCGCTGCCATGTCGCCTTGGCATTGTCGCTGTGATTGTGCGCCGCTTTGATCAGGCCAATCTTGTACAACGCCGACGGCACCTTGGACGAATCACTGAACTGATTCACGACCGTGTCAAATGCCTTTTCCGATTGGCCGAGCTTCTGCTGGACGTAATATGTCTCGCCCAGCCAGTACCAGGCGTTGTCGGTGAGACTGGTGTGGGGGTGCTGGGCGACAAACTGCTTGAACGCGGCGATGGCTGCATCGTACTTGCCGTTCTTGAGCTTGTTGAAGCCGTCCATGTAAGCCGCCTGGGTAGCGGCATCGACATCCGAGGCATTGCTACCGTCATCGTTGCCGGTCGCCGCCTGACTACCATGAGCGTTGCCGCTACTGCCACTGCCGCCCGCACCGCCGTTCTCCAGCTTGCTCAATCGCTTGTCGAGATTCTGATAGAGATCGCGCTGGCCTTTCTCATTTTGCTTGAGCTTGTGCTGCAGCGTATCAACCCGGCCGTTCAGATCCCGGACCTGTTGTTGGAGATTCTGAATCTGCTGATACAGCGTGAACAGTTTCGGGCCATTGTCGTTCTGGGCCAATCGCAACGGCTGCGAGTTGCTGTCGGCGGAATCCGCCATGGCAGGATGGGCTGCCAGCCCAGTCGCGGCAAGCGCGACCGTGGCGGCGAATATCTTGGTGATCAACGCGTTACGCATCGTTCGCCCCTAGCGACTATTGATTCGTGTAGATGAAGTCAACACGACGATTCTTGGCGTACGCCGCTTTGGTATGGCCAAGCACAGCCGGCCTTTCTTCACCGTAGGAAATCGTGGTGATCTGGCTCGCGTTGGCGCCGGACAATACCAGTGCCTGCTTTACCGATTCCGCGCGGCGCTCGCCAAGCGCGACATTGTATTCACGTGTGCCACGCTCGTCGGTGTTGCCTTCCAGACGCAGATGCACCTTCGGGTGATTGGCCAGATAGTGGGCGTGGGCCTGGATCACCTTCCCGTACTTCGACGCAATCGAGCTGCTGTCCAGCGCGAAATAGATGGTGCGGGTCGACAGCGGGTTGTTCGGGTCGGTGAACAAGTGACGGTCGCCTTGCGGGATATCCTGAAGACCGCGCACGTCGATGTCACGACGCTGGCCCGTGCCGGACGCCTGACCGTTGCTGCCCTGCATCCCGGCTTGCGGCATGCCGCCGTTGCCGCGAACGTTCTTGTTGCCGGCGCAAGCCGTCACTGCGAGCGCACTGGCGAGTAGCATCATCACCAGCATCAGCCGGCGGGCGAATTGGAAGTCGAAGTGACGCATTGCTCGAACGCTCCTTGCTATTGTTTGTCAACCGCCGCCTGAAGGGGAATCCGACCGGCGTATCAATCCGTTAACTCAGTTTCCGAACGGGCCCCACGCGGGCTCGCGCACTTCGCCGGCCTGGGAAAGCGTGGATTTCGCCTTGCCGTCGACCGAAACAGTCGCCAGTGAATTGCGGCTGCCCTGGGTCGCGTAGAGAATGGCCTGGCCATTGGGTGCGAAGGCCGGACTATCGTCCAGCGGCCCGTCGCTCACGATGCGCACATTATTGTTGGCAAGGTTCATCACCGCAATGCGGAAACCGTTGCCGCTCTTCTGAACCATGGCCAGCGATTTTCCATCGGGCGAGAAATCCGGGCGTTGGTTACTCTGGCCGTCGTAAGTCAGGCGCTGCACCTGCCCACCCTGGCTGCTCATTTCGTAGATCTGGGGCTGGCCACCCCGATCCGAGGTGAACGCGATGTTCTGGCCGTCGGGTGACCACGCCGCCTCGGTATCGATCGCGCTGTCGTGGGTCAGTTGCCGCATCTTGCCGGTCGACAGGTTGTAGACATAAATATTGCTGTTGCCGTTGGTCGACTTCGTCAGCGCGAGCCGTTTGCCATCCGGCGACCATGCCGGGGCGCCATTGACCCCGGACCCCGAAGTGATCGTGCGGACGTGGCCGGTGGCCAGATCCTGGACCCGGACGCTGCTGACGCCCTTGTAGACATTGAAGGCCACGTAAGCGAGCTTGCTGCCGTCCGGCGACCACGCCGGCGACATGATCGGGTCCTGCGAGGAGTACACGGTGCTGGGATGACTACCGTCGTAATCCGAAACCACCAGACGGAATTTGCGATGGTCCGCCGAGCTGCCGGTAACCGTCACGTAGGCGATGCGCGAGAGGAAGTAGCCCTTCTTGCCGGTGAATCGCTGATAGATCAGGTTTGCGATGGTATGCCCGGCCTGGCGCAACTGATTGGCCCCCGCGTTGAGCTGATAACTGGCCACCGACTGGCCCTGAGCCACATCCAGCAGGCTGAAGGTGATCTTGTAGCCGCCCTGGCCGTTCGGCGCGGCCGAACCCACCACCAGGTTGTCCACATTCTGGGTGCGCCAGTTATCGTAATTGACCTGATCCGGCGAACTCGGATGCGCCAGCATATTGCTGCGCGGAAACATCTTGAACAGCCCGGTCGAGGCCAGGTCGCGGCTTGCGATCCTGGCCACGTCGACCGGCAGTTTCTGGCTCTGACCGGAGCCGAACGGCGCAATCGCGATCGGAATGGCGCTATCCGAACTCTTGGTGATATCCACCTGCAGCGCAGCCTGGGCCGGGGATATCGCGATGGCCATCAGGCACAGGGCGGCGAAGCCGACAACGAGCGAGTGAAGATTTCTGTATTTCATTGGTCCGGCCTGAAGGTGAACTCGATTTCTGGCTGAAACAGATTGTCCGACGGCGGTGCCGGCAACGGATCGGATTTGTAGATGGCCTGCTTGACCGACCGATCGATCGCCGGGCTACCGCAAGACCCGAGAAGCTGCACATTGGTGATCTGGCCACCCGGCAACTGTTTGACTTTGACCTTGCACGAGATATTAGAGACGCCGGGCGGACGAATCCAGTTGCCCTCCACCTTATCCTCGATCGCGCTCTTGTAGGCCGCAAGCGCCTTTCGGTTAGCCGCACTCTGGCGGCCGGCGGACTCCTGAGCCAGCGCCTTACGGAGTTCCGATTTCGCCGCCGCTTCACGCGCCTTTTTCTCGGCCGCGGCTTTCTTCGCGGCCTCCGCGGCGGCTTGCTTCTTTTGCGCCGCTTCTTGTTGAGCCTTCTTCCTTGCCTCGGCTTCCTTCCTGGCTTTCTCCTGGGCCGCCTTCTGTTTCGCCTTGCGGGCGGCCTCCTTCTGCGCCTTTTCCCGAGCCGCCTTCTGCTCAGCGGCTTTTCGCGCTTCCTCCTGTGCCGCTTTCTGCGCCGCCTTCTGCTCGGCAGCTTTCCGCGCCTTTTCCTGCGCCGCTTTCTGCGCGGCTTCCTTCTGCGCCTTGGCCTGCGCCGCCTTCTCGGCGGCCTCCTTCTGCGCCTTCGCCTGCGCCGCCTTCTCCGCGGCCTCCTTCTGCGCCTTCGCCTGCGCTGCCTTCTCGGCGGCCTCCTTCTGCGCCTTCGCCTGCGCTGCTTTTTCGGCGGCTTCCTTCTGTGCCTTCGCCTGCGCCGCCTGCTCGGCCGCCTTCTGCTCGGCCGCCTTCTGCCTGGCTGCTTCGGTCTGCTGGTCGGATTTGGCCTTGGGCTTCGGCTCCGGTTGCGGCCTGGCCTTCTGCGTCGGCGGCTGGGTGGGCTGATCGCGGGTACTCACAACCGAGGCCTCTACAATGGATTGGCCGTGGTTGCCTTTCGAGGCCCCAGGGTGGAAGAACTCGAGCCCGAAGATCAGCAGCGCCGCGACGAGCCCGTGCAGCAAGAGCGCGAGCATGACCGCACGCCAGTTGTCACCGATCTTGTACAACAAATCCAGCACTTAGCCGCCGCTCCCACGCTTCGATTTGTCGATGTTGTTGGTGATCAGGCCGACATGTCCGGCCCCGGCCCGCTGCAGCAACACCATGCCGCGCACGACGTTGGCATAGGCGCCGGAGCCGTCGCCCCGTACGGCAACGGGTGCGTTGGGGCGTTCGTGGAGCACCTTGGACACGGTTGATGTGATCTGGTCCGGGGACAACGGTTTGTCCGGCGACGGGCCGACGTTGAGCGACATGTCGCCATTCGCGGTCACGGTCAGAACGATCGGATGATCGTTCTTCATGTCGAGCACCTTGGCCGGCGCCTTGGGCAGATTGACATTCACGCCCGTGGTCAACAACGGAGCCGTGACCATGAAGATAATCAGCAGTACCAGCATCACGTCGATGTAGGGTACGACGTTGATTTCGGCGGTCAGACGGCGTTTTTTTCGCGATCTCATGAGCGACGATCCTTCGCGATCCACAAACCGTTACAGTTCCGGCGCGGTGCGCGTGGGCTCGGGCCTTTCCGTCTTCTTCTGCGCTCGCTCACGGCCGATGGGGTTGGCGGCATGCACCCCGCGTTCGACGATGCCCGCCATTTCTTCCATGAAGGTATCGAACCGGTTCTCGATGAACTCGAGGCGATTGGTGAAGAAGTTGTAGGCCACCACCGCGGGGATGGCAGCGAACAGACCCATGGCGGTGGCGATCAACGCCTCCGCGATCCCGGGCGCGACCATGGACAGACTCGCCTGCTGCACATTACCAAGCCCGATGAACGCGCTCATGATGCCCCAGACGGTGCCGAACAAACCGACATAAGGACTGATCGAACCGACCGTCGCCAGGAACGCGAGCCCGGATTCCAGCCGTTCGAGTTCACGCGACAACGCCACCCGCATCGCCCGCTGTACCGAGGGCACGATGTCCGCGCTGGTGGCGTCGCCCTGATTACGCTGGCGCTTGAGTTCTTCGTAACCGGCCTTGAACAGCGCCGGCATCCCTTCGGGATGATCGTCTTGACGAAGAACTTCCTCGTAGATGTCCTTGACATTGCCGCCGGACCAGAAGCGATCCTCGAACCATTCCATTTCGGCGACCGTGTTTTTCATCAATCGCCGCTTGGAGAAAATCACCACCCATGAGGCGATCGATGCGAGCAGCAGAATCACGAGCACGGCCTTGACCAGGGTGCTCGACTGCATGATGAGACTGACAAGACTCATGTCGGTCGCGACGTTCATCTCGACTCCTTGATAAGCGCTTCAGGCAACCGGCACGGCCGGAAGTTGGCGACTTTTACACAGGCGACCGTGAATTGGCCCTGAACTAAAGCGGCGCCATCGCGCGTGATCTGTTGTTCGAAGACAACGCGCGCCGGCGTACGTTCCGCGATCGTCGCGCTAACGGCCAGACGGTCGTCCAGCCGGGCCGGGCGGCGGAAACGAATCGAAAGATCGGCCAGGGTGAAGACCACGCCGTGTTCCTCGGCCAGCGCGCGATGCCCCAGGCCCCGTGATTCCAGCCATTCGGTACGGGCCCGCTCGAAATAACGCAGATAATTGGCATGGTAGACCACACCGGTCGCATCCGTGTCCTCGTAGTAGACGCGCAGACCGATCGCGAACGCCGCCGCCGGATCAGCCATCGAAATCAAACAGATCCGAGTCGGCGGGACGATCGGCTTGCGGTACCGGCAGGCCGTAATGACGATAGGTCGCGGATGTGGCCAGCCGGCCGCGCGGCGTGCGCATCATGAACCCCTGCTGGATGAGATACGGCTCGATGACGTCCTCGATGGTCTCGCGTGCCTCGCCGATGGCGGCCGCCAGGCTTTCCACCCCGACCGGCCCGCCTTCGAATTTTTCGATCAACGCGCCAAGCAGCTTGCGGTCCATGACGTCGAAGCCGTTGTCGTCAACGCGCAGCATGTCCATCGCCCGGGCCGCGGTGCCCCCATTGATCCGACCGTCGGCACGTACCTCGGCGTAGTCGCGCACGCGCCGCAACAGGCGGTTGGCCACGCGTGGCGTACCGCGTGATCGGCGAGCGATCTCGTCGGCACCCGCCGGCTCGATGGCAATTTCCAGAATCCCGGCCGAGCGCGTGACAATCGACGCCAGATCGGCCCGGGAATAGAACTCCAGACGCTGCACGATGCCGAAGCGGTCCCGCAGCGGCGAGGTCAAGGCACCGGCCCGCGTGGTGGCGCCGACCAGCGTGAACGGCGGCAGGTCCAGCTTGATCGAGCGCGCCGCCGGCCCTTCGCCGATCACGATATCGATCTGGTAATCCTCGAGCGCGGGGTAAAGCACCTCCTCGACCACCGGCGACAGCCGATGGATCTCATCGATGAACAGCACATCGTTGCGCTCGAGGTTTGTCAGCAGGGCCGCCAGATCGCCCGGCCGCTCCAGCACCGGGCCGGAGGTCTGGCGAAAACCCACGCCCATTTCGTTGGCGATCACGTGCGCAAGCGTGGTCTTGCCCAGTCCGGGCGGGCCGAAGATCAGTACGTGATCGAGGGCTTCCGCGCGCGCGCGCGCGGCGGAAACGAAAATGTCGAGCTGCTCGCATACTTCGGGCTGGCCGACATATTCGGCCAGCCCGGTCGGGCGCAGCGCGCGATCGAAGCGGCCGTCCTCGGGGCGCTCGGCCGAACCGATCAGGCGCTGCTCGCCCGCCTCTTCGAACTCGGGCGGCATGTCAGCGCACCGCTCGTTTCAATGCTTCGCGAATCAGCGCTTCGCTGTCGTTGCCATCGGCATCCAGGCCACGCAGCAATCGATCCGCCTCGGCCGGCTTGTAGCCCAGAGCGATCAGGGCATGGCGCGCGTCGGCACTCGCCCCTACATCCGCGACCTCAACACCACCGCCGGGCGGTGCCGAATTCAGGCTGGGCGCGATATCCGTGCCGGACAACTTGTCGCGCATCTCGACCAACAGCCGGGCCGCGGTCTTCTTGCCCACGCCGGGCAGCCCGGTCAGCCGTGCGGCATCGTCGGCCTCGATGGTGGCCACGAAGTCGGCCACGTTCATGCCCGACAGCACGGTTAAAGCAAGTTTGGCCCCCACGCCCGAGACCTTGATCAATTCGCGGAACAGGCGGCGTTCGGCCTCTTCGGCAAAGCCGTACAGCAGGATGGCATCGTCGCGCACGACCATCTGCGTGAGCAGCGTCACCTCACCGGACTGCTGTGACAGCGTGAAGAACGTCGACATCGGCGCTTCCAGCTCGTAACCGACGCCGCCGACGTCGATCACCAGCCGCGGCGGCTGTTTTTCCACGATGCGCCCGCGCAGCCGGCCGATCATGGCGTGCGCACCCTCGCTGCCTGTATGCGGCCACGGGTGTGCGCATGATGGGCGTGGCACAGCGCCACGGCGGCGGCATCCGCGGCATCCGCCTGTAGCGGCCCCTTCGCCCCGAGTAGCATGGCAATCATGTGCTGGATCTGGAGTTTGTCGGCATGGCCGCGACCGACGATCGCCTGCTTGATCTGGGTCGGCGTATATTCCGCCACCGGCAGACCGGCCGAGGCCCCGGCACAGATGGCCGCGCCGCGCGCCTGACCCAACTTGAGCGCGCTGGCCGCATTGCGCGAGACGAACACGTTCTCGATCGCCATTTCGTCGGGCCGGTATTCACGGATCACCTCCGACAGACGATCGAAGATCAGGCCCAGCCGTGTCGGAAAATCGGCGCGCGGCAGGCGGATGCAATCGATGATCTGCGCACACGGGGCGGCGCCGCCGTCGACCACGGCATAGCCGGTCACGGTCGAACCGGGGTCGATGCCGATGATTCTCGGCACGAGGGTCTGTTGATGTTTCATACGAGCACCGCGTTGGAGACCGCAAATGGTGTCCGGCAAGGCGCGAGCCGCCGCGTCGTGGCGTGCCACGACCCAGGCTTGCAACGCCACCGGGCGCGATTTGAGGCCCAACCCGAAGGGACAAGCGCTGTTTTGCGGCAATCCAGCGTTGTAGCCCGCTTGTGCAGGGTGACTGCACGGCGCGAGCTAAGCCTCGTCTTGCCGCAAAACAACGCTTGGCGCGGACTCGTATGAAACATCAACAGGCCCTAGGCCGCCTCGTCCGAGAGCGATTCCTCGTCGAATTCGACGTTGCTGTAGACGTTCTGCACGTCGTCGATGTCTTCCAGCGCATCGATCAGCTTGAGACAGGTGCGGGCCGCGTCGCCGGTCAGTTCCACCGTGGTCGACGGGCGCATGGTGACGTCGGCGTCGGCGGGCGTGAACCCGGCCGACTCGACCGCCTGGCGCACGTGAGTGTAGTCGTCCGGCGCGGTGAGCACCTCGAACGAGCCGTCCTCGTACTCCACCAGATCCTCGGCACCAGCTTCCAGCGCCGGGTCGAGCACGTCCTCGTCGCTCACCTCGGGCGAAAAGGTCAGTACGCCCTTGCGATCGAACAGATAGGCCACCGACCCGTCGGCGCCCATGTTGCCGCCGTTGCGGCTGAACGCATAGCGGATTTCGGAGACAGTGCGATTGCGGTTGTCGGTCATGCAGTCGACCATGATCGCCGCGCCCTGCGGGCCGTACCCTTCGTAACGCACTTCCTCGTAGTTGTCGCCACCGGACTCGCCCGCGCCGCGCTTGGCCGCGCGCTCGATGTTGTCCTTGGGCATATTCGCGGCCAACGCCTTGTCCCAGGCCAGACGAAGCCGCGGATTATCGTTGGGATCCGAACCGCCCATACGGGCCGCGACCGTGATCTCGCGAATCAGCCGCGTGAATACCTTGGCGCGCTTCTTGTCCTGGGCCTTCTTCCGGTGCTGGATATTCGCCCATTTACTATGCCCTGCCATAAACGCCTCGTCTGGATACGCTCGCCATCATTTTAACAGGCTGCATGCCGACTCGCGCAGGTAAAGCCGTCACACCCGGCGCGGGTCCATCGCGGCGACCCGCGAAAGCAAGGCGTCACCGCCCGCTCGGATTGGCATCGCGTCATCCATTCCGGCGCTGGCCGGCCGGCAACATCGAAACCCTGAGCCCTTCTTTTCTCAGCCAGACCATTTGTTGGCGGAACTGGGAACCCAGGGCCTGTTGCCGTTTCGTACACGTGCCACGTTGGAGACCGCAAATCCGTCGAGACAAGGCGCGCGTCGCCGGTCGTGGCGTGCCACGATCAAGACGCGCAACGCCGTATCGGCGCCCTGGTTGATTTTATGGGCGGCCCAACCCGAAGGGACAAGCGCTGTTTTGCCGCAATCCAGCGTTGGTGCTCTCTCACGTAGAACGACTACGCGACGTTCGCTACGCCTCGTCTTGCCGCCCCTAGTAATTTTTCAGGAAGCGCTTGGCGCGGACGCGCACGAAACGGCAACAGGCCCTAGAGTTCAATCTGGAGCCCGAGTTCGACGACCCGATCGCTGGGAATCAGGTAATACGCCGTCGCCGGCATGGCGTTACGCGACATGTAGGCGAACAGCCGTTCGCGCCAGACCATCATGCCCGGCACCTCCGCTGTGGGAATCAGTGTCTCGCGGCCGACGTAATACGTTGTTTCCTCGACATCGACCTCCAGCCCGTATTCCCGCGCGAACCGCAACGCCACCGGCACGTTCGCGGTCTGCATGAAGCCGTAGTAGAGCTGCATGCGATAGAAACCGCGACCGAGGTCTTCGATCTCCATACGCTCGGCCGCCGGCACCCGCGGCACATCGCGCGTATGCACGGTCAGCAGGATCACTTGTGCGTGCAACACCTTGTTGTGGCGCAGATGGTGCAGCAGCATCGGCGGCGTCTTGCGGGTCGCCCCTGTCATGAACACGGCCGTGCCGGCCACGCGAAAGCTATCATCGGCGTGCGCCTGGATGAATTCATCCATCGGCTCGGTGTCTTCATCCAGGTGCCGACCCACCAGTTCACGGCCGGTTCGCCAGGTCGCCATGATGAAGAAAATCAGGGCGGCCACGAGCAGCGGATACCAGCCACCGTCCGGGATCTTGAAGATGTTCGCGCCGAAGAACGAAAGATCGATCACGATCAGCACCAGCGCGATACCGGCGGCGATATTCGGAAACCAGCCCCAGCGCCGAGCCACGAAGAACGCCAGCAGCGTGGTAATCACCATGTCCAGCGACACCGCCACGCCGTAGGCCGAGGCCAGTCGGTCCGAACTCTTGAACCCGATCACGAGGCCGATGGTCGCGGCCATCAGAATCCAGTTCATCATCGGGATGTAGACCTGGCCGTAGGACTCGCGCGACGTCTGGATAATGCGCAGCCGGGGCAGCTGCCCCAGCTGAACCGCCTGGCGCGTGAGCGAGAACACCCCGGAAATCACCGCCTGGGAGGCGATCACCGTGGCCAGTGTGGCGATCAGTACCACCGGATACAGCGCCCAGTGCGGCGCGAGGTCGTAGAACGGCTGGCGCGCCTGCGGGTTCGACAGCATCAGCGCGCCCTGGCCGAAATAATTGAGTAGCAACCCGGGCAGAACCACCGCGAACCAGGCGATGCGAATAGGCGCGATACCGAAATGCCCCATATCGGCATAGAGCGCCTCGCCGCCGGTGACAACCAGGAATACGGTGCCCATCACCAGGAAGCCGGCAAAGCCGTTCGTGGCGAAGAACGCGACGGCATAGGCCGGGTTGATCGCGGCAAACACTCCGGGGGTGTGGACGATGCCGCCGATGCCCAGCACGCCGAGCACGGCGAACCAGAGCAGCATGACCGGCCCGAAGAAGGCCCCGACCGCGGCGGTACCGCGGCGCTGGATGAGGAACAGGCCGATCAGGATCACGATCGTGATCGGTACCACGTAGGGCTTGAAGGCCGGCGTGGCGACCTGGAGCCCCTCGATGGCGCTCAGCACCGAGATCGCCGGCGTGATCGTGCCGTCACCGTAGAGCAACGCCGCACCGAACAGGCCGAGCAGCATGAGAATGTAGCGCCGGCTGGTCTTCTCGGTCTTCCACGGATTGAGCAACGCCACCAGCGCGATGATGCCGCCCTCGCCGTTGTTGGACGCCCGCATGACCACCGACAGGTACTTGACCGAGATGACGATAATCAACGACCAGAACATCAGCGACAGCACGCCATATACATTGGCTGCCTGCGTGCCGATGCTGGCATGCGCATAGAAGGCTTCGCGCAGCGCGTAGATCGGGCTGGTGCCGATATCGCCGTAAACAATGCCCAGCGCCGCCAGACAGAGAAACGGCATGGACTTGCCGTTGGGTTCGTCCGCCCGGGCCGATTCCTGGCCGGTGTGGTTCGGCTTCGGGGCGTCGTCCTGGCGCGCGTGGCGGGCCAGCGAACGCTCGTCGCTCTGGTCAGTCATACAGGGGCAACCGGCGAGGGTAAGGAAAGCGCCAAGGCCCGGGAGTCTACACGGCGCGCCGTCGCCACGCGCCGTTGTAAACCGCGGGTTCCGACCGCTGCCCGTCGGAACCCGCAGATCGCCCCGGCTGCCTACTTCTTCTTGCGCGGCGGCGGGAAGTGGATCGGACGCCCGTCGACGGCAAGCGCCGCCTCGTGCACCGTCTCAGACAGGGTCGGATGCCCGTGCATGATGCGCGCGATGTCCTCGCTCGAAGCCCGGTACTCCATGGCAACGACCATTTCCTGGACCAGTTCCGACACATACGGCCCGATCATGTGCACGCCGAGGATCTCGTCGGTCTGGGCGTCGGCGATCATCTTGACGAAGCCGCCCTGCTGGCCCAGCGCCTTGGCGCGGCCATTGGCTGAAAACGGAATCTGCCCGACCCGATAATCGATACCGGCCGACTTCACCTGCGCTTCGCTCTTGCCGACCCAGGCGAGTTCCGGCGTGGTGTAGACCACCGACGGGATCGCGTCATAGTTCACGTGCGGCTTCTGGCCCGCGAGGATTTCGGCGACCGTGGCGCCTTCTTCCATGCCCTTGTGCGCCAGCATCGGGTTGCCGACGACGTCGCCGACCGCATAAACGCCCGGCAGGCTGGTGCGATAGAAATCGTCGGTGTCGACAAAGCCCTTGTCGTCCAGGTCCACGCGCGCGCCCTTGGCGCACAGGTTGGCCGTGTTCGGTCGACGCCCGACCGCGACGATCAGGCGATCGAAGGTCTCGCTCTTGCTTTCATCGCCCTGGGTGTACTCGACCCGGACCGATTTCTTGTTGGTCTTGGCCGAGGTGACGCGGGCGCCGAGTTGAATATCCAGCCCCTGCTTCTTGAATGTCTTGAGCGCTTCCTTGGCCACGTCGCGATCGGCGATCGGCATGAAGTCGTCCACCGCTTCCAGCAATGTGACCTCGGCGCCCAGGCGCGACCAGACACTGCCCAGTTCCACGCCGATATAACCGGCGCCGATGACGCCGACCTTCTTCGGCACTTCGTCGAATTCGAGCGCGCCCCAGGAATCGACGATCAGCTCGCCGTCGAACGGCGCGATATCCAGTTCCACCGGAATCGAGCCCGAGGCGATGATGATGTGCTCGGCCTTGATCGTCTGTTCGTTGCCATCATGGCTGGTGTATTTCACCTCGCCGGAATCCACGACCTGGCCGCTGCCGGCCATGGATTCCACGCCGTTGGCCTTGAACAGACCGGCAATGCCCCCGGTGAGCTCATTCACCACGCCGGCCTTGCGTTTCTGCATCTGGGCGATATCCATCTCGACATCGCCGACCTTGAGACCGTGGGTGGCGAACTCGTGATTGGCGCGGTGATAGAGCTCGCTGGACTCCAGCAGCGCCTTCGACGGAATACAGCCGGCATTGAGACAGGTGCCGCCGAGCGAGGGCTTGTTGTCGAGATTGAGCCACTTGTCGATGCAGACGACCTTCATACCGAGCTGGGCGGCACGGATCGCGGCCACATAACCGGCCGGCCCCGCACCGATCACCACGACATCGTATTGCTTGCTCATGCTTGTCCTTGCTTGATTTCTATAAAGAAGCGCGCCGGCATGAAGCCGGCGCGTCGGAATCGAATCAGACCTGTAGCAGAAGTCGCGCCGGATCCTCGAGCAGTTCCTTGATCGTGCGCAGGAACAACACCGCGTCGCGGCCGTCGATCAAGCGATGATCGTAGGACACGGCCAGCATCATCATCGGCCGGATCACGATTTCGCCATTGCGCACCACCGGCTTGTCGTTGGTCGCATGCATGCCGAGAATCGCCGCCTGCGGCGGGTTGATGATCGGCGTCGACAACAGCGAGCCGAACACGCCGCCATTGGTGATCGTGAACGTGCCGCCGGTCATCTCGTCCATCGTGACCTTGCCGTCCTGCGCCCGCTTGCCGAAATCGCGGATCTTGGACTCGACCTGGGCATACGATTGCTGGTCGGCGTCGCGCAGCACCGGCACGAGCAGACCGCGCGGCGAGGACACGGCCACGCCGATGTCGTAGTAACCGTGGTAGACGATATCGCCCTCGTCGATCGAGGCGTTCATGATCGGATAGCGCTTGAGCGCCTCGACCGCCGCCTTGACGAAGAACGACATGAAGCCGAGCTTGACCTCATGGTCCTTCTCGAACTTTTCCTTGTACTGCGCACGCAGATCCATGACCGCTTTCATGTCCACCTCGTTGAAGGTGGTCAGCATGGCGGTGTTCTGCGAGGCATCCAGCAGGCGTTCGGCGATGCGCTGGCGGATCCGCGTCATCGGCACACGCTGCTCGACGCGCTCGGGCGATACCTCGCCCAATGCCTGACGGTCGGCCTGCTCGGTCGCCGTCGCCTGTTCGGCGCTGTTGTCACGGCTACTGCCCGAAGCGCTCTTGCCGCTGGCCGCGGGCTTGTCTTCGATCGCCTTCTGCACGTCGGCCTTGGTGATACGGCCGTCCTTGCCGGTACCCGTCACATCGCGCGCGGCGACGTCGTTCTCGTCCATGAGCTTGCTGGCCGCGGGGCTCGCCAGCGTGTCGTCGCTGCCCGAGCCGCTCGCGTGTTCATCCGACGTGTCCTGGCTCGACGAGGCCTGGCTGGCCGTGGACTGGCTCGTGTCCTCGGTCGACTCGTCGTCGTCGGATTCGTCGCCAGCGGCATTACCGGCCGCGCCTTCCTCGATGATCGCGAGCACATCGCCGGCCTGGACGGTGTCACCCGCCTGAACCTTGATTTCGGCGAGTTTGCCAGCAGCAACGGCCGGCACTTCGAGCACCACCTTGTCAGTCTCGAGATCCAGCAGGTTCTCGTCGCGTTCGACCGCGTCGCCCTGCTTTTTCTGCCATTCGCCAACCGTGGCCTCGCTGACCGATTCCGGCAGCTCCGGCACTTTGACTTCTGTCGCCATTACTATTCCTGATTCGTCGTTTGTCTGTGAATGTTGATCCGCTTCACTACTTGTTGCGGACACCGGATTTCTTGCCGCGTGGATCGGCCTTGACCGTGCCTTTCTCGATCAGGTGCTCGCCGCCGACCAGGCCCGCCTCGACCACCGCCTCCTGCTGCCGCACATGCAGCTTGTGGTATCCCACCGCGGTGGTCGCCGCGCCCGGGCGCGTGGCATAGAGCAGCTCGTGATGATCTTCCAGCGGCACCTGCAGGCGATGCTTGATCTGATACCAGGCGCCCTGGTTCTCGGGTTCTTCCTGACACCACACGATCTGATCGGCATTCGGATAACGCGCCAGCACGGCCGCATAGTCCTCCGCCGGGAAGGGGTACAGTTGCTCGATGCGCACCAGCGCCACATCGTCGAGTTCGCGCTCTGACCGCTCCTGGTACAGGTCGTAGTAGACCTTGCCGCTGCAGAACACCACGCGCTTGACCTTGTCCGCTTCGAGATCGGCGGTGTCGTCGATCACGAACTGGAAGTGACCCTCCGCCAGATCCTCCAGCGTCGACGTCGACAGGCGATGCCGCAGCAGGCTCTTGGGTGTGAGCACAACCAGCGGCATGCGCAGATTGCGTACCATCTGCTGACGCAGGAGATGGAACCACTGCGCCGGCGTCGAGGGCACGCAGACGATCATGTGGCGCTCGGCGCACAACTGCAGGAAACGCTCCAGACGGGCCGATGAATGCTCCGGGCCCTGACCCTCGTAACCGTGCGGCAGGAACATCGTCAGGCCGCACATCCGGCCCCACTTGGCCCGGCCGCTGGCAATGAACTGGTCGATGATCACCTGGGCGCCGTTGACGAAGTCGCCGAACTGGGCTTCCCAGATCGTCAATGTATCCGGATCGGCCGAGGCATAGCCGTATTCGAAGCCGAGCACACCGGCCTCCGACAACAGCGTGTCGTGAACCTCGAAGGTGGTGCCGTCGCGCGAGCATTCGTTCAACGGCAGGATCGCCTCGCCGTCCTTCTGGTTGTAGATCTTGGCGTGGCGATGGAAGAACGTGCCGCGACCGGAGTCCTGCCCGGAAAGCCGCACGTTGAAGCCATCGTCGAGCAGGCTCGCATAAGCCATGTGCTCGGCGAAGCCCCAGTCGATCCGGGACGCACCGGCGGCCATTTTCCGCCGATCGTCGACGATGCGCTGCACGCGTTTGTGCAAGTCGAAACCGTCGGGCAGGCTGTCGTACATGGCCGAGGACAGGCGCCGCAATGTCTCCACCGGCACCGATGTATCGACAATGTTCGACCATTTATCGAGCCGGTACTTGTCCCAGTCCACGGTGTGTTCGTTGCCCACCATGCCGAGCGTGGTCCGACTGATGTTCTTGCCCGCGTCGAGCCCGTCGCGATAGGCGTCGAACAGTTCCTGGGCACCGTCACTGCCGATCAGGCCGATGTCCTGTAGATGCTTGGCATACAGCACGCGAGTCGTCTGCATGCTCTTGACCTTCTGATACATCAGCGGCTGGGTGACCGCCGGCTCATCCGCCTCGTTATGCCCCTGCCGGCGATAGCAGATCATGTCGACGATCACGTCCTTGCCGAACGTCTCGCGATAATCCATGGCCAGGCGCATGACGAACACCACCGCCTCCGGATCGTCACCGTTGACGTGGAATACCGGCGCCTCGAGCATCTTGGCGATGTCGGTGCAGTAGTTCGACGTACGCGACATCTCACCCTGCTTGCCGGTGATCGGATCCTGCATCGTGAAACCGAGCTGGTTGTTCACGATCAGATGCACCGTGCCACCGGTCGAGTAACCTTCGGCCTGGGACAGCTGCAGCGTCTCCATGACGATGCCCTGCCCGGCGAAGGAGGCATCGCCGTGAATCAGCACCGGCAGCACGGTTTCGCCAGCGGTATCGTGGCGGCGCACCTGACGCGCTTTCACCGACCCCTGGGCGACCGGATTGACCGCCTCGAGATGGGACGGGTTGAACGCGAGCACCAGATGCACGCGTTCGTCCTCGATTTCGATATCGGTGGAGAAGCCGAGGTGATATTTGACGTCGCCCGACATATCGAGCTCTTCAACGTCGTACTTGCCCTCGAACTCGGCGAACAGCTCGCTCGGCGCCTTGCCGAGAATATTGACCAGCACGTTGAGCCGACCGCGGTGCGCCATGCCGATCACGACTTCGTCGACGTGATGGCGAGCGGCGGAACGGACCAACTCGTCGAGCGCCGGAATCATGCTGTCCGCGCCTTCAAGCGAGAAGCGCTTCTGACCGACGTACTTGGTGTGCAGATACCGTTCGATGCCCTCGGCCGCCGTCAGCTGACGCAGGATCTCGAGCTTTTCATCGTCCTTGAGCCCGGGGTGCTCGACGCCGGCTTCCAGACGCCGCTGGATCCAGCGTTTCTGCTCGGTATCGGTGATGTACATGTACTCGGTGCCGATCGTGCCCGTGTACACCTGCTTGCAGACATCGATGATGTCCCGCAGCTTCATCTCGTCGTCATGAGCGTACAGCGAACCGGTGTTGAACACCTTGTCCATGTCCGCCTCGCCGAGGCCGTGATAAGCCGGGTCGAGATCCGGCAGCGACGGTGGCTGATACAACCCCAACGGGTCGAGATCGGCCACGCGATGCCCGCGGCTGCGGTAATGGTTGATCAACTGCAACACGCCCGCCTGCTTCTGGGCCGCGCGGGAGGAAAGCCCCGGTTTCGCCGACGCGCCCTGCCCCGCCGAAGCCTGTACATCGACGAACGAATCGCGGATCGGGCCGTGGGCGATATCGCTGCCACGGCCATCGCCGTTGAGGCTCTTGAAATAGTCGCGCCAACTCGGCTCGACTGATTCCGGATCGCGCAGATATTGCTCGTAATAGGCTTCGACGTAGGAAGAGTTGCCGCCGAACAACGGGGAGGTACTGATGAACTCGTCGTTCAAGTCACTTTTCATAGAAACTGGTCTGTGGCCGTGTCAGGGTGCCGGATACACCCCGGTGTCGTTGGCCGGCGCTCCGCTGCCATCATCCGGTCTGCGCCGGGCGCTCATGATAACAAATTGCCAGCGCCCCGGGCCGGCGCGAACGCCGGCATCCCGGGCCGCCTGCTAGTGCCCTGTCTCGCAAGTTTCCTATCAAACGAGCGAGAGCCGTCGGCGTGGCTGGCAAGGCGCAAAACCCGGTCGTATCCGATCATACGGCTGAATTTCGCGACGCCGCCACACGCGGTGACGACCGCGCGCAGTGTAAGGTTACTTGCGAAACCGGACACTAACTGGCCTGTTTCGCTTCCGAATCGTCTTCCCAGCTCGCGGTGAGCCGCTTGAGATAATCCCGGAACTCATCGCCGATTTCGGCATGCTTAAGTCCCATTTCAACATTGGCTTTCAGATAGCCGAATTTGCTGCCGCAGTCATAACGCGTGCCTTCGAATTCATAGGCCAGCACGGTCTGTTCGCCCATCAGCGCTTCGATCGCGTCCGTCAGCTGAATCTCGCCGCCGGCGCCCGGCTTGGTCTTGTCGATCAACCGGAAGATGCGCGGCGTGAGAATATAACGGCCGACCACGGCCAGATTTGAGGGTGCTTTCTCGGTCGCCGGTTTCTCGACGATGCCGCGAATCTCGGACAGGCCGGGCCCGATCGGCTCGGCCTGCACGATGCCGTACTTGTGGGTTTCCTCCCACGGTACCCGCTGTACCGCCAGCACGCTGGTCCCGTACTCCTGATACACGCGGTGCATCTGCGCCATGCAGGGCTGGAACGAGCCGGCGATCAGATCATCGGCCAGGATCACGGCAAAGTCCTGATCGCCCACTGCCGGCAGAGAACAGCGAATCGCATCGCCCAGGCCAAGCTGCTCGGGCTGACGGATGTACACACAGCTGATACCTGGCGGCAACACGTCATGCACGGCGGCCAGCAGCTCTTCCTTGCCCTTGGCTTCGAGCGCGGCTTCGAGCTCGTAGTCGCGGTCGAAGTGATCCATGATCGAATTCTTGGCGTGGCTGGTGATGAACACCATCTCTTCGGCACCGGCCGCAATCGCCTCCTTCACCGCGTATTGCACGAGCGGCTTGTCCACGACCGGCAGCATCTCCTTGGCACTGGCCTTGGTTGCCGGCAAAAAACGGGTGCCGAGTCCGGCTACTGGAAATACCGCTTTACGAATTCGCATAACAGTTCCTTTATCTAGACTTGATTCCGTCGTGGTCACCGCGCGATCTGTCACAGCCTGCGGCAAGCCGCACCGGCCGCCGACTCACGGATATCGAACCTCGCCCGTGAAGTGCTGAACATCGCCGGAGCGACTGGTCAAGGCAAAATCCACGCCGTTGTCGGCGCCACCGTGCTTGAATACCACGGTGCTCGGTAGAAACACGGGTTTTTTGAAGGCAACCGAAAGTGAATACGCCTCGGCGCTCAGATGCGGCTGCAGCGCGGCCGCCGCCCGCGCCTTCATCCACATCCCCGTCGCGATAGCACGCGGGAAGCCGAACAGCTTGGCACTCCAGGCGCTGAGATGAATGGGGTTGTAGTCGCCAGCCGCCGACGCATAGCGCCGACCGATATCGGCAGGCACCTGCCAGGTGGCTTCCTCCGCGAGCGTGAAATCCGCTGCGGGTGCCTGTCGCTTACGGCTCGAAGCGCCGCCGGAGCCGCCCTTGCCGCGCGACAGCATCACGCCGGTTTCTTCCCAGATCGCAGCGCCGCTTGCATCGTTGACCCGGGTGACGAGATCGAACTCGATGCCCTTGGCCGCCTCGCGATGCCCGCCCACCGACACCACCAGATCCAGCGGCTCGTCGGCCCGGATCGCCCGATGCTGGGTGATGTGGTTGCGCACATGAATCAACCCGAGCAACTTGAGCGGGAAACGCCTGTGCGTCAGCACTGCCATGTGCATGGGAAACGCCAGTACGTGCGGGTAAGTCACCGGCAAGGTGTCAGCGCGCGGGAAACCGCAGACCCGGCGGTAGCGCGCAAGATTCTCCGCCCTGACTTCCAGGTCATTCAATCGGGCAACGATCTCGGGAATCGTTTCGCCCCTGGACAGGCCGGAGCCGAAATTCGCGACCGCCCGAAAATAGGACGGCGCCACGGCCGGCAACTGCTCGAAATCGAGCCTGATCTCTCCTGACATCGGTTTATCGTCTGTGGACGATGGAAGATCGGAGTTTAACGCGTTGGTTGGGCAATACAATGATGAGCCGTGCCCGACCATTCAGCTTCAATTCGGATATTTCCGCTTCGCCTTGATTCGCCGGACGCACCGCGAGGCAAAACAAGCACATGCCTTGAAACAGTAAGACCGCAGATCGCGAACGATCGCGCCGGCCCGGCTCTCAAGGCGCAATGGCTCGCGCGCCACCGTGATGCCCCGGGGCGGGCCGTAGACCGCGTCGAAATAAGTGTACCGGCCGAAATGCGGCGCTCATCAGGAAATAACGCTGCCCGTACACCAATCCCACCGACCGGTTTCAGCGGCCCGACCGGCCCCTGACCGATCCCGCATCCTGACAGGCGCACCGGCACGTCGTCGATGCCATTCTGGATCGTGCGCTCGGGCCGGTGGCCGTTCTGCACCGCGGCGCATCAAACACCTGGCAGTCGATCATCAGCGTGACGGTCCAGAAAGGCCCGCCACGCGGTTTCCACAGCTTGCCCCACCCGGGCCACACGCATCGCGACACAGTCGGCTCGTAAGTGGCTCTTCGGCCCCGGTTGCTGGTCTTACCGTCGAATCATCGGTATCGTTTTCCATGGTGTAACTTTGATGGCTGGTGGGTTGCCGGCCCTTCCATTCCAGCCGGATACGCCGCCTGTTTCTATCCCGCCTGTACACCCCGTTCGAGCACAGCTCCCCGACGGATATGCAAGTGGTCGTTGATGATTTCAGCACGGGTTGCTCGTCGTTTCCCGACCTCAAGCACTCCCAGGGCGATGGCATCATGATTGACCGAACCTTCGTGGAACGCTTGTCGGGCCAGGCCAGGGATGAGGAGCTTACCCGCCTGATGATTGCACCGGGAGACAAACTGAATATTCCGGTGGTGCCTGAAGGGATCGACACGCAAACCCAAACGGGCGCCCTCAGCCGATACGATGGCAATCGGACTCCAGGCCAGCTGATTGCGCCAGCGCTGCCGGCGCCTCAATTTGCCGCTTATATCAACAGGCAGAGTCCCTACAAGGAAACGCCCATGGTCTTATTCAGGTGCTAGACAGCATCAAAGCAACAGCAGGTTCAAGAATGAGCCAGCCAATCAGAAAAACACGCATTCCGCCAGACAAACTTTTACAAATAATAAATATTCAAACTCACATCAGCCAGCTATGGTTGAATCTCGGCGCCATAATGGATGTGGCCGCCCAAGGTGCATGTGAGTTGACCGGTGCAGACGGGGCGGTGATAGAGCTGACCGAAGGCGATAAAATGGTCTACCGGGCGGCTGTGGGACAGGCGGAATCACAGATTGGCCTCCGACTGAATCGCCAGGGCAGCTTGTCCGGGCTGTGTGTCGACACGCACCAGATATTGCTATGCGACGACACCGAGTCGGACCCGCGCGTCAATTCCGAAGCCTGTCTACAGGTTGGTATCCGCTCGATGGTTACGGCGGCGCTTCGGCACGACGGCGTTGCCGTAGGCGTGCTGAAAGTGCTATCGCCCAAGCCAAACGGCTTTGACAATACGGACATCGAGATACTGGATCTTGTGACCGACCTGCTCAGCTCTTTTATTTTCCATGCCGCTGAGCATGAAACGGGCCGGCTATTTTATCTGGCCACGCACGATCAGATGACGGGGCTTGCCAACCGGGCGTTGTTCTTCGACCGCTTCCGCCAGCGACTGACACAGGCGCAGCGTAATTCAGACCACTTCGGTGTTCTGTATCTGGATATGGACCGCCTCAAACCTATTAATGATCTCTACGGGCACCGGGCGGGCGATGAAGCCATCACGGAAATGGGCCGCCGCTTGCTGGCGGTAACTCGAGAATCGGATACCGTGGCCCGGCTAGGCGGTGACGAATTTGCGATACTAATGCTGAAACTCAAACAAACAGCCGACGTCCAGCATTTAATACGGCGCATTCAAGGCGAGCTTGCCAAGCCCTTCGCGTTCGAGCCGCACACACTGAAGCTTGATTCCAGCATCGGCTGGGCGATTTACCCGCAGGATGGTGATGAGATGGGGAAATTGCTGGAGTCGGCTGATCGCGTCATGTACCGAGAAAAGCAGCGCAAAAAGCACCCTATTCACTGACACATGAATGAGCAGTCTTGGCTGTCAACGCGGACTGAAAAGTTCCCCTTGCGGATAGAATTGCCGGATCAAACCAGCCAGCAGCAGCCGCCACAGCGCGGCGGGTGAGCGGCACGCACTTCAGCACCACAGGCTGCCCTCCGGACGTCCGGGCCCGTTTGAAAGCTTGAAACCTTCGCAGAACAGGCATAGCGGATCGGATTAGCCTCGGACATCGTTGTGACCTTAGTGAGTTGGCGGGTATGGCAAACCCCACGCTATAAGCGGAGTCTCGCCGCTCGCCTTCACGCTTCCTGCTAATCCGCGTTGAGCCGTAAAAAAAGCCCGCAACCCTTGCGATGCGAGCTATACAACAGATCATCCCGCACCGTCCAAGACAGTGCAATGGTGCCCGGGGCCGGACTCGAACCGGCACGACCCGAAGGTCAAGGGATTTTAAGTCCCATGCGTCTACCTATTTCGCCACCCGGGCTGGCCGCGGATTTTAGCAGGGAAGCGGTCGAAGCGTGCGCCGAATGGTCTGGCAACCCGACCGACGCAGCCCGATATTCGGATATCCGATGACACGGGGGCGGGCTGGTCCCGCGGCGAACTTGCTGCCGCGATACCGGGCAAACCCCGGATGCAACGAGGCGCCAGCGCCTTACGCCAGACGAAAGTGCTCGATAAAAGCGCGCAAGAGCCCGAGATGGCGTGCCGATTGTGGAAAGTAGAGGAAAAATCCGGGGCGCGCGGGCGTGAAGGCTTGCAGAACCTGGACCAGGTCGCCGCCGTCCAGATCCGCCTGCACGCCTCGCTTGAGCGACCAGCCGATCCCCAGACCCTGGCGTGCGGCGTCGACCACGGTTCGCAGGTCATTGAGTATCAGTCCCCCACCCGGGTTGACCGTGATCGCACCATCGGCTGTCAGAAAACGCCATTCGGCAATACGCCCCGAGCTCGCTCGGCGATAGCGGATACAGGCATGCTGGAGCAGGTCGCGCGGCGCCGCCGGCAGACCATGCCGGTCGAGATAATCCGGAGAAGAGACATAGGCCGCGGGTTCCGACGAGGAAAGCCGCACCGCGACCTGATTGTCCTGCAGATGATCGCCCAGGCGAATACCGGCATGAAATCCATGGGCGGCGAGATCGGTCAGGGCTTCGTCGATTGTCAGGTCGAGTTCGATACCGGGATAGGCTGATTGAAACGCGCGCATCCGCGGCGCGACGATCAGCTGCCAGGCCCGAAAAGGCAACGTGAGGCAAAGCCGGCCCGATTGCGCATGCCTCGGGTCGCGTACGGCATCGACTGTCCGCTCGATGGCTTGCAGTAGATGGCCGCTGCCTTCGAACAACGCCCGTCCGGCCTCGGTCAATGTGAGCGATCTCGTCGTCCTGTGGAACAACGACGTGCCGAGACGTGTTTCGAACGCCTTCAACTGGTGCGATACCGCTGGCGGGTTGACGCCCAACGATTTCGCCGCGCCGCGTAGCGAGCCCTGCTCCGCGATCATCACGAAAGTCTGTAATGCAGCAAGATCGGCACGATTCATTGTTCGATTTTTTCAAATTCTCCAGGCTACCAACAACGACTATACGACACGATTAGGCTCTGAAAAGCTGGCCACGCCCTTTTCTTGCCCTGTCAGTTATGTGGAAATCCGGAGCAGCGCGGTCATCAACCCGCGTCGGCGTCGCGACCATCATCACGACCGTTTTTGGCATGGCGTTGGCCGACGCGCTGATCAAACAGTCGAGTACCGCCATGACGCTGTGGCAGATCTATGTGCTGCGATCCGCGCTGGTGCTACCGATTCTTCTGGCAATGGCGCGCGGACGCATGAACACGGGCCGTTATGGCTGGATCGCGCTGCGCAGTCTGGCGCTGGTATTGATGTATCTCGGCATCTACGCGGCCATTCCATGGCTTGAGCTATCGGTGGTGGCGGCGGCGTTGTATACATCGCCCCTGTTCATCGCCGGGCTGTCTGCCATCGTCCTGCGGGAGCGCATCACGTCGCGGCATTGGCTCGGCATCCTGATCGGTTTTGCCGGCGTGTTGCTGATCGTCCGGCCGGCGGCATCGGGCTTCAAACCACTCGCCCTGGTGCCGGTGGGCGCCGCTTTTCTATATGCAGTGGCCGCGGTCATCACCCGTGCCAAGTGCAGCGACATGCCGACGCGGGCTCTGGCCGTCTGGCTCAATCTCGGCCTTCTTGTGACCGGACTGGCGGCGAGCCTTTGCCTAAGTCGAACGGGCGTCGGCGCCGGCTTCGACTACCCTTTCCTGTTTGGCGCGTGGCGACCCATGAGCGGCCGCGACGGGAGCGTTATCGTCGTACTTGCATGTCTGATGATCGGCATCAGCCTGGGTCTCGCCAGGGCCTATCAATCCCCGCGGCCACAAGTTATCGCCACGTTCGACTATAGTTTTCTGATCTTCGCGACATTCTGGGGATTCGTGTTTTTTGGCGACATCCCGGACCGGCTGACGCTGCTCGGCATGGGGCTGATCGTGCTCGCCGGCGTGATCGTCCTGACCGCTGGCACGCCGGAGCCGGCAAGGCCGGACAAAGCGAAAATTGCGCGGGATCAACCTCTTGCTCCCGGCCGCGTCAAAACCACGACTCGCCTACCGCGAACCGATGCGGCCCCATCAAATCGCTAACGCGGCCCAGGCAACGGGTGCGGCGCGCCGCGCTCGCGAAACCGCAGCTTCAAGCTGGCCTGCGGCAAACGCTTCGTCCTCGGCACCAATGAAATTGCCAGGATGATCGGCTCAGCCGAGACGATCGCGGACCAGACCACCGAGGGTCTGCAAAGCAGATTTCGCTCTCTCATCCCATGCGACAGCCGCGTTCAACCGCATACAGTTCTCGAATCCGGCGTTTGGCGCGAACAATGCGCCCGGGGCAAAACTGACGCCGCAGCGGAGGCTTTCGGCCAGCAGCGCCGCGGTATCCACCATGCCCGGGAGTTCGGCCCACACCAGAAAACCGCCCTGCGGCGCACTGATCTTCGTCCCCGCCGGAAAATGTTGCTCGAGCCGGGCGATGAGCCGGGCCACGCATTGCCGATACGCTCGGGCGGCGGCTCGCATATTCCGGTCGACGTGAGCGTTCGCCAGGTAATGCGCGAGCGTGAGTTGGGCCGGGGTGTTGACCGAGATCGTGCGCAAGTACTGCGCCATGGCGGCCTGCTGCCGGTATCGTCCCGGCACCGCAAGCCACCCGATGCGCAGACCGGCACAGATGGTCTTGGTCGCCGAGCCGCAGTAGAACAGCCGTCCTGCCCGATCCCAGGCCTTGAGCGGCGTGGGCCGTCGACCGGTCTCGACCAACTCGCCATATGTATCGTCTTCCACGATGGGCACCGCATGCCGCTCGGCCAATGCGACAAGGGCCTGCTTGCGCTCATCGGACAACGTGACCCCCAGCGGATTCGATGCCACCGGAGTCACCACACAGGCGCGGACTTCGCGCGTGCGAAACGCCAGCTCAAGTTGGTCGAGCGCGAGGCCCTGGCTCGGATCACTCGGAATCGGCAAGGCCCGCAGCTGTTGCTGTTCGAGAACCTCCAGCAAGCCGTAGTAGGTCGGCGCTTCCACCGCGACGACGTCTCCCTGCCGACACAGCATTTTCAGCGCTATCGCCATCGCTTCCTGACAGCCATTGGTGATCAACAGATCGTCCGGATCGAGTCGGCACCCCGCCATGGCCAATCGCCTGGCCAGTTCCGTTCTCAATTCAATAGCGCCGGGCGGAAAGGCTTGGCTCATGCAGCGGCGACGGGCGCGGCGCCAGACGGTTCGACTCGCCGCCGCCATCGCCGCACTCGGCATGTAATCCGGGTGCGGCGTGGCCGCGCCAAAACTCACGGTCCGCGGATCGTCCGCGGCGGCGAGAAGCTGCAGTATTCGATGCCCGCCGGCAACGGGCACGGGCGAGGCACCGTGTTCGGGAACGGAAGGCAACGCCGATCGCCGCGGGCCCACCACGAAATAGCCTGACCGCGGCGCCGCTTCGATCGCCCCACGGCGCTCGAGCTCGTGGTAGGCACGAACGCTCGTGGAAACGCTCACGCCGCGTTGCCGGCTGATCTGTCGCACCGAAGGCAAGCGCGCCCCCGGCGGGTAGACGCCGGCACGGATCAGCCAGGACAGGTCATCGGCCAGCGTTTCGTACAGATGCATGGCGGCCTCGCGTTCGCGGTTGATCACTGTACCGCATACATACCGCCAATCTGTGTCTGTACCGTTGCTATGGAGTGGCCGACGATCGGGCCTTGGCGTACCCACCGGAGCCGCATGGTGCACCTGGCGTTATCGATCAACCCGTCACACGAGCCGATCATCCGCGTATGGGCGCGATCCGTGCTGACGGCCCGACGACGCCGTGGCGTGCCCGCCGGTCCGGCAGCAACATGAACCTCGTGGCATGGCGCACCCTCAGCTATTGTCTTTTGGCGGCGGCGTTTTTCATCGGCTTTTTCAACCGATTCGCACCCGCGAGTTTCGCGCTACCGATCGGCCGGAGCTTCGGCCTCGGGCCTGCCGAGATCGGCGGCCTGGGGGCGGCCCATTTCTGGGTCTATACGCTGATGCAAATTCCGGCGGGGCTCATCGTGGACCGCATGGGTATTCGCGTACCGGCCGCGGCCGGCACGATGTTGACCGGCGCCGGGGCGCTCACGCTGGGCCTGGCGACAAGTTACCCGATCGCGCTTGCCGGCCCCGGTCTCGTCGGATTCGGCATGTCGCTGGTTTTCGTCGCCATGATGAAAAACAACGCCATCTGGTTCGACCGGCGGCGATTCGGCCAGATCACCGGTTGTACGTTGCTTGTCGCCGCACTCGGTTCGATTACGGCCGAAGCGCCCGCACATCTGTTGCTGAAAACACTCGACTGGCGCCCGATATTCATCGGTCTCGGGGCCCTCACGCTGGCCGTCGGCGTACTGATCAGCCGACTGTGGCGTTCCCCGCCTGGCGCGCAAGACATTCACGGCGCCACGCAGGCACCGCCCGGTGGCGACGATCTGGCGCGCATGACGGCCTGGCACGACGCCGTGCGCTCGCCGCAGCTCTGGCTGATATTGCTCGCGATCTCGGGAACCAACGGCACGTTCTATGCGTTCGCCGGGCTCTGGGGAACGCGCCTGCTTGGCGACGGCTTTGGCATGTCCGGCGATGCCGCCTCCTGGGTCCTCACCGCGGCGCTTGTGCCTTACGGTCTGGGCTCGCTACTCGTGGGGCACTTTTCCGACGGGCTGCAGACACGCAAGGCATTCGTGTTATCGGCATCGCTACTCGGTTCACTGGCCTGGGCCGGATTGCTGTTCGCGACGTGGTCCAGCGGGGCACTTGGTCTTGCCTGTTTCCTGGCGCTGGGACTGTCGAGTGCGCAGGTCGTGGTGTCTTTCGCCGCAGTCAAGGAAAGCGTGCCCGAGCACGTCGTTGGGGTCTCGCTCGCCCTGGTGAACATGGGCGTCTTCCTGACCACCGCGGTCATCGAGATGGGCTATGGCTGGGCGCTGTCCTGGTCGGCCGGCAGCGCGGCCACGCCAGCAGACCTTCGCGCTGCACTGTGGCTACCCGCCCTGGTGAGCCTTGCCGGCTTCGTCGCGACATTCTGGATTAGAGAGACGTTTCCACGCGCCAAGCAGAGTGCGACCGCCCGCATCCCGGGCGCACTGTCCGGGCGCCCGGACAGCCAACGCTGACTGCGAAGCGCGGGCGCCTGCGTGAATCCATTGCCTTGCCAGGTCGGACCGCGTCACCTTGTCCCAGTCCGATACGTTAAAACACTGAACGACAGGATCAACAAGGTGCTTGATACCGACATTGCCATCATCGGCGGCGGGACGATGGGGCTTGCAACGGCCACGGCCCTGTCGAGTCGCACGACGCGACGGGTTCGCGTGTTCGACGCGGCTCGCCCACCACACACCGAAGCCAGCCATCACGGGCATTCCAGACTTGTGCGGGTCGCCTATGGCGAGGGGCGCGCCTACGTGCCACTCGCCCAGGAAGCACTTCGTGGCTGGGAGCGACTCAATCAAGCGGCGGACGCCCCGGTATTCCTTCCCACCGGCATACTCAATATCGGCGCATACGACTCGCCCTTTCTGGCCGAGGTTGAAACCAGCGCGCGATCCTTCGATCTCCGCACCGAGCCGTTGAATCACGCGGACATCACGCAGCGCTGGCCCGGCTGGTCCCTGAACGCCTCGTTTCGCGGCTGTTTCGAGCCGCAGGGCGGCGTCGTATTAACCGAACCGTTGTTCCGGTACTGGCGTTCGGTGATCGCCAGCTCGGCAAACGTTGCGGCCATCGACAACACACCGATCACGTCGATTTCGAGACGACACGAGCGTTTTGTTCTGCGGTCACTCGCGGGCGATCAGTGGCAAGCAGGGCAAATTCTCGTCGCGGCCGGTCGCGCCAACCGCGCCCTATTGCGACCGTTGGGCATCGAGCTTCCCATCCAGCGCGTTCGCAAGGTCTTTGGCTGGTTTGATCATACCCCCGAATACGACGCCGCCCGCTGGCCGGGCTTCAGCTACTGTGGATCTGCCGGCGATTACTACGGTTTTCCGGCGATCGACGGGCACGGCGTGAAGATCGGACGACATGACAGGGGGCAACACATCGAAGACGAGACAACGCCAGGCGATTTCGGCAGTCACCCATCCGACCTCACCGATCTTCGTCGCTTGATAGATCGACATATGCCAGGCGTCGGCGAATTACAGCGGGGCGCCGTGTGCGAATACCTGCGAACGCCGGACGAGCATTTCATCATCGACGAGCCGATCGACGGCTTGTTCATCGCCGCCGGTTTTTCAGGGCACGGATTTAAATTCGCACCCGCCATCGGTGATCGATTGGGCGACTGGATGTGCAGCCACGCGCCGCCGGCATCGTTTCAGCCCTTCAATCTCGGGCGATTCTGATCGCGACGCCTCGTCAACCATCATCATCATCGAGAACCGGCCTACGTTCGCCGTACTTGCATCAACACACGCAGGGCGAGCAGCACGCCGACAGCGGCGATTGAACCGCCTGCGATCTCCGAAACCGATATGCAGTCGCCGAGCTGCAGCTTCGCCCAGATCATCGTGGCCGGCGGCGTGAGATAAAACAGCACCGATGTCGGCGTCACGCCCTGCAACCGCAGACACGCAATAAAAAATCCGTATCCGCCGAAACTCGACAGCACGACCAAAAACAAGATCGCCCGCCATGTTTCGGCCTCTAATAATTGCGACGGCTGAGGCAGATAACCGTTTTCCAGTGTACTGGCTACGCCGAACATAGCCGCCGCGGCGAGCAACTGCCACATCAAGCGTTGAATCAAATCGAGGTCGGCCGGCCGATAGGTTGACAGCATGCTGCCAACCGTCAGGCTCGCCGCCGAAAGACAAGGCAAGGCGTAAGCCCATAATGGCGCATGACCGAGGCCATGGATATTGCCGACGACACAAATCGAAACCCCGGCGGCTGCGAGCAGCGCGCCCAACCAGCCGAGTAGGCCGACCCGTTCGCCGACCAGCACGCCCATCACCAGTGCAGCGAGTAGCGGCTGGAGCGCCGTGATTAACGCCGTAATGCCGGCACCCACCCCCAGATCTATGGCAAAAACGACGCCGAGAAGATAACCGCCGACACTGAAACTTCCAGCGGCCAGCTCCCGAGCGATCGCTCGACGCGTTGTTGTCGTACCGCGCCCACCCATAAGGTTTCGAAAAACGCATACCAGCAAGCACAAGCCCGCTGCCAGAAGAAAACGCCAGAAAAAGATCGTGGGCGCCGGCATGCTGGCATCGGCTGCCATCTGCGTGCCAATAAACCCGGAACTCCAGCACACCACCAGTCCCAAGCTCACGAATATAGATAAAACGATCGAGCGCATGACCCGCTTGTTCTCGAATATTCATTGCAAGGGTCGGGCAGCTCGGCAGATAATTAAATCTATATATTAAATAGTCTGTATTTAGTTTTGTTAAACACCAAACACCGATCGCTCGATATCGAGCTGCTACGCACATTCCATATGGCGAGCGCTCTGGGCACGCTGCGAGCCGTTGCTGAACAGCGGCATTTCACGCTCGGCGCGGTCAGCCAGCAAATCAAGCGCCTGGAGGCACAGCTCGGCCGGCAACTACTCATACGGTCGAAGACGGGCGTGCAGCTCACCCCGGAAGGCGCACAGCTGCAGGCGGAGTCCGCCGCTCTGGTCAGCGCGCATGACGCCTTGCTCGATCGTCTGTTGAATCGGTCGGCCTCCGGGCTCGTTCGTCTCGGTTGTCCGGAAGAATATGCGCCAGCGTTGCTGAATCGCCTGCTGCCGGCGCTTCGGTCGTCGTATCCAGCGATACGCCTGCATGTGCGTACCGCGACCAGTGGCGAACTCGAGCGCGCGGTCGCACAGGGCGCATTGGAGTTGGCGATTGTTATCGGCCGCGAGGGCGATGCCGCATCCACCGGCATACCGCTTTGGAAGACCCGCCCGGTCTGGGCCGGCGCGGCGCCTCGATCCACCCCCTACGGCGAAACCCTGCCGCTGGCCCTTCATCCGGAAGATTGCCCTTACCGGGGGCTTGGTTTGGCGGCACTGGATGCGGCCGGGCGCTCTTGGGAAACGGTTTTCGCCAGCGGCAGTGTCGCTGCGATCGAATCGGCGGTGGCGAGCGGACTGGCTATCAGTGTGCTCGACCAGCGCCGGCTGACCACGGGCATGCGGGAGCTCGGTGCGTCCGAAGGGCTACCCACGCTACCCGATTGCCTGGCCCGCCTGGTCGAAATCCCGCCGATATCAGGGGCCGATACGGCGGTGGAAATCGTCAAGGAACGAGTGCAAGACATCGGGCTCAACGGGATTTGGCATCAAATCGATAAAATCGCGTGAACCCGCGTCAGGCAAACACCCGATTTTGACCGATAGCCGAAGATCCTAAAATCGACGTGCATCCTCTGCCCGCACCTCGCCATGCACCGCCGGATTACAATAGGCCGCGCCGGTACTCGCTCGGTGTCACCCCGGTATGAGACTTGAAACAACGACTGAACCCGCTGTTGCCAGACCATCCCGTCGTCAGTGCGATGTCCGTGACCGGGCGTTCCGTTTCCCGAAGCAGTCGGCATGCCTCGTCGATACGTCGGCGTTGTACAAACTTGCGCGGCGTTTCGCCGTACGTCGCCTTGAACAATCGGCAGAAATGATATTTGCTCAGCCATACCTCACGGCACAGATCGTCGATCGTGAGCGGTTGATCCAGGTGGCGATCAATGAAGGCTTCGAGTCTGGCCTTTCGACTATCCGTGAGACGACTGCCGGCCGGCAGGCTGTCGATCCCAGCGGAATCGGCGTAAGCCTTGATCACACGGTAGGCGAAGGTATTGATCAGGGCACGACTATATCGGCTCGAGCGCGCCCGATCGCCGATCTGTTGCAGTTCGTCCCGCAGCTCGAATGCAACCTCGGTGAGCAGCGCATCTTCAATATTCATGCGGTGTTTTAACCGCACGCGATGAACGGCCCTATCCAAGTGCAGCGATGCCGCCTGCTCGAGCAGATGCGGTGACAGATGGAAGCGGCACACCAGCCCCGGCGACTCGGTCTGACGCCAGCGCCACATGATCCGGTTTTCGAACGCGGGCGCGATGAACCACTGGTGACGTCGCTTGGCATAGGGCTGCCATGCTCGGTCGTTATAGCGATATTCGCCCTTTTCCTCGTCCGAGCAATAAAGTACGAACTGATGCGCCGCCGTGGGCGGCCGTAGGCATTCCGATGTCTTGTGACGCTGGGTGTGCCACGCGACATAAGCGCCTTCGATATCGAGCTTTTCGCTCGACACGGTGACCTGACCGTCAACCGATGCCTGGTATTCGCGGGGGCCGACAACAGGCGGCATATTTTCCGACATCCATTCCCTCCGAACAGAGTCGTTACCAGGCCAATTTGCCATGCCCGGCCTCGACGGCCAAGCAGCACTAGACCCCGCAGCCGCGTTCTGCATGCTGACGCCCCCGAAGTTTCACAGCGATCGGCGCAGCCGTCATGCACAGGGCACTTGCCAGGACGAGTATCGCCCCGAAGCCCGCCCATTGGTAAAGCGAGCCGAACACGAGGGCCGCAATCATGGCGCCGCCATAGGCGGCCACGCTGTATAACCCCAGCAACCGAATTGCGTGTTCCGAACTGAGATGCGTCAGCACTGTCACGAGGCAATTCAGCCCGAGCTGGTTGAAAACGCCCCAGACGATCGCCCACAAGACCAGCGTCGCAAGGCAGCCCGCGGCGGCCACGCCGACAAGATAGACCGCGCAGAGGATAAGCAAAAGCGGGCCTGCCAGCGTGCGGGGTGAGTATCGGTCGATCACGCCCCCCACCACACTGGCGAGACCAAACCCGAGGCCATAGCCGAGTACGACGAAACCGGCCCCGATGGTGGACTGGTTCAACACCCGCTGCGTGTAGTATCCCAGAAATGTATAGACCCCGTAGAACGCACACATGTACAAAAACGACACCAGCAACGTCGACGGCGCCCACGCAACACGCAGGGCTTGTGTGATACCCGATCGCCTCGGACTATCGTTCGACGGGTCCGCCGGCAGTGTCGCCACGCCCGCAACCGAGATGAGCGCGAGCAACGTGATGACGAGGTATGCGTACCGCCAGCTGACGTAGTGCGCGATCATTGCCGAGGTCGGGACCGCCAGAACCAGCGAAATCGACCATCCGGCGATCACCCAGCCCATGACCCGCGACTCGCGCCCCTCCGGCGCGATCACCGAAGTCGCGCCGTACGCGGCGGGCAGCATGACACCGGCGCCGAGGCCGGCCAGCGCCTGCCCGGTGACGAGAAAGCCGAGCGAGCCCGCGAGACCGGTTACAGCCACCCCGGCGGCCAACAGGGCGCCACCCACGAACAGCGTGAAACGATAACCGCGCGGCTGCAGGAGCGCCGTCAGAAACAAGCCGGAAAGGGCCGTCGCCCCACCATAGGCCGACACCGCCCAGGCGGTCATCGGTGCATTCGAGTGGATACTGTCGCCGACCGTCTTGAGGATCGGGCTCAGCAGAAATGCGTTGGCGCCGACGACGGTGACGGCGAGCAGCAACACCATGGTGTTCTTGAGCAGCCGGCCGGCCGAAACGCTATGAGCGACATCGCGCATGGATTTCCTGTTGAGTGATGCGTGTGGCGTTGCATCACAGTATTCCGGCCGGGAACCCTGTCGGCACGCCCCTAATTGCTGATCTGTTGCGCTGGCTTGCTGTCCTGGATCTTGTCCATGAGCTGTGCGCGGATCCTGTAGCACAGAGTCACCGCATGATTTTGACGCTTTGTCGCGTCATGCGGCGTTCCGGCGCTAGACCAAAGCCTGACTGTCGCCAGTCGACACGATTTCGCTACTTCGCGGCGCGCGCGAAAAGATTACCGACACGTTTCCGGCCGTACTGCACTTGGCACCCATGTCCTTGGGATCGGGTCTTTGCAGTATGCGGCTCGAACGACCCACCCAATTTCCCGTACCAGAGACCACTCAGCGAAGAACACCGAGTGCTGGCATTTATCACTCGTTGGACAGAACCCGGATCAGGCTGGCGAGCAAACTGTCCAGCTCCACCTTTTGCTCGCTGGAGAGATGAGCGATCAATTCCCGTTGTCTCTCCACGTGCTCGGTCAGCATCGCGTCAACTCTGGTCAACCCTTCGGCTGTCAGCTCAACCTGGACACTTCTTCGATCTGTCGGACTACGGCGGCGGCGGACCAGACCCGCCTTCTCAAGCCGGTCCACGCGATTGGTCACCCCACCTGACGAAATCATCATCATCCGATATAGCGCGGTTGGCGATAGGGCATAAGGCTCGCCGGATCGCCTGAGCGTGGCCAGTACATCGAATTCGCCGCGTTGCAGGTTGTACTTCTTGTAAAGCGGCGATAGGTGCGTCTTATCCAGCAATTCCGCAGCCTCTAACAGGCGCCCGAACAGCATCATCGGGAAAGCATCCAGATCCGGGCGTTCTTTCTTCCACTGAGAAAACGCGAGGTCAGCTCGTGCCATTGGGTCGGCATTTTGTCTTGACATTAAGATTCTTTGTTACGAGAGTTATCCCGTATATTAAATCGGAGAGACGTTATGGCCAACGCCACGATTCGACGTCAGCATTACACCCTGTTCGCGGCGGCCGTTCTTATTGTTGGATTGAATCTGCGGCCTATCATGGCAGCCATAGGCCCGATCCTCGGACCGATACAGTCCGATACCAGCGTGAGCGATACCGTTGCCGGGCTACTGACCACCCTGCCCGTGCTCGCGATGGGGATATTTGCACTGTTCGGCGGTCTGCTCCAACGGATGCTCGGGGTCGAAAGAACCGTCCTATACGGTCTGATCGCCGTTGGGGTCGCGTCGCTGACACGTGTGGTGTTCTATGACGAGCCGGGACTGATCGCGACTGCCGCTCTGGGCGGTGTCGGCATCGCCGTTATACAGGCTGTGCTGCCCGGCCTGATAAAACGCGACCACGCAGACAGGGCAGGCCAGCTGATGGCCTTGTACACCACTGGCATCATGGCCGGTGCGATGATTTCTTCGTCGGCGTCGGCTCCGCTATCGCGTGCCATAGGATGGCCTGAATCCTTGTCCATATGGTCCATTTTCGCCGTAATCGCACTTGTCATCTGGTCTGCGGCCACAACCGGCCGGAAAACAATCCAGGGTGGCACCGGCCACGCACTACCCGTGGGCTCCGCCCGCGCCTGGTACCTTCTCGTATTTTTCGGGATCGGCACATCGGCTTATACGCTCGTTCTGGCCTGGCTGCCCCCGTTTTACGTTCAACGCGGATGGTCCGGGACCAGTAGCGGGCTGTTGCTCGGCGGCCTGACACTGGCTCAAGTGATCGCGGCCGTCGGGCTGTCATCGGTCGTCGACCGATTCACAGACCGTCGCCCGATACTGCTATTGATCCTGGTCCTAATCGGCTGTGGCTTGCTCTGCCTGCTTATCGCGCCAAAGCCGTTAGCCATCCCGGCGCTTTTATTGCTGGGCATCGGCATCGGCGGACTGTTTCCGATGTCATTGATCGTCACAGCCGACCACCTGCAGGAAGCCGGTCAGGCCGGGGCGTTGATGGGGTTCGTGCAAGGTGGCGGCTATATTGTCGCCAGCATCATGCCGTTCGTGAGCGGAATATTGCGGGAGCAGTTGCATGACTTGACAATGGCCTGGCTCGTCATGCTCGCCGGGATCGCCGTTCAGATATTGATGGTGCCGCGTCTGTCGCCACAGTATTCCTTGTCCAAGACCGACTGGCGCCTTTGCAAAAACAGCCTCTGACGTACCGTGGCTTATGTGGGTTCGGCTCGGCATTTCAACGCCATTGGAACGGCTCCCGGGGATTCCATAAATCAACGAGCCGATACCCGCCCGGTGCGGGCAATCTCACCGGTCGATTAGCATCTCGCAAAATTTACGGGAGCAACCACTTTGCGCTCGATGGAATCGCATTCGGTTCGACGTGAATATTCGAGGCCAAACCTGGCCCGGTCGCTCTGCCGGCGGCGCGCCTAACCCGCCAGTCGCTCGGCCCGGGCGTGACCAGATCATCCACTCCGGCCCCCTACTGCCCCAGCTTAGCAGCGGCCCGCACTACATCGACGCGCCGCGCAACCTCCCCGACAAAGGCCTCGCCCGGCCGCTGGTCGACGGCACCGCGTGAACCACGGCGTGTTCGACGTCACCAACTTAAATGAGGATAAATCCGAGTTCTCCCCCGACAGCACCGCCAGCCGGATCGACTGCCAACTCACATTGCAGCCCGTTGATGAGGACCGCCGCGCCATGCTCGGCCCCTCCGCCCGACCGACGTGAATGCTTTCACGCTCAGGCGCCGGGCTTAGCTTTTTTCTTAACTCAGCGCCCAGTTGCCAAGCGCGTACGACGCATTCTATCCATCAAACCGCTACGTCATCGGGCGCGGCGACGTGCCGTCCTTGCCACGCGTCACCAGGCGCTGCACCTTCAAATCCGGGTGCGCCTGCTCGGCCTCCCACAAATCGCGCTTGGCCTGCATATTGATCCAAATTTCCGGCGTGGTATCAAACGCTTGCGCCAGCCGCAACGCCATCTCCGAACTGATACCCGCCCGGCCATTGAGAATGGCGGACAACGTCTTGCGGCTCACGCCCAACGCGGCTGCGCCAGCCGTGACGCTGAGTGCCATCGGCGCGAAATAAAGCCCCTTGAGCACCTCGCCGGGGTGCGGGGGATTGTGCATACGCATAGCCATACCTCAGTGATAGTCCTCGTAATTGACGATATAGACATTCTCGCCTTCAAAGCGAAACGTGATACGCCAGTTACCCGAAACGCTCACCGCCCACATATCGGCCCGGTCACCGGAAAGCGAGTGCAGCCGCAAACTGGGCACATCCATCTCCCCAACCTTGGTAGCCGCATCCAGAAGGCCCAAAACCAGGCGCAATCGATTGGCGTGTTGCGCCTGAATCCCTGCCTTGCTGCCCGTTTCGAAGAACTTCTTGAGACCTTTGTGCTTGAAGCTCTTGATCACCTATTGATCGTAACCCGTAACGGCTTGGGTTACAATGTGAGTATGGAGCGTCTCCGCAATGATGGTTCATGGCTTATTCGTGCTCGCCCTGAGCACCACCTGCTACCGAAAATTCCGCCGCCGGATGCAATGGCGTCGCACGACCCAGGCACGCGCCCGGCCCGCCAGTTCGATGCCCCGAGCGACGACCAAATGCCCTCCCTGGCATCGTGCTGCCGTAATTTACCGAAAGAATCGTATTGTTCGGCCCAGCCGCAGTCGGCGAGGCGTCGCTGGCTGGCCCGCGCGATGTGCTGCGGCAAGCGGGGACTGATCGGCTGCGGCTTGCTCTGCCCGGTTATCGCGCCGAAGTCGTTAGCCGTCCTGGCTCTTTTGTTGCCGGGCATCGGCAGACTGTTTCCGACGTCATTGATCGTCACAGCCGACCACCCGGTGAGCCGTCTCAGCGGATACGGCAAATGGCCGCAACCGCGCATGGGGTGAAAAACGCCGAAACAAGGCGATGAATTTTCGTTTCGGCACACGAGCCGCCTGGCCGGGGCCTGATCTCACGCCGACGTGCCGGCCTGCATCAGCGGTTGTCCCATGCGAACGACTTGCCCGCAGCGGATCGTCTCGTGCAGACGGCAGTGTTCCGGGGCGAGGACGATGATGGTCGAGCCGTGTTGAAAATGGCCGAGCTGATCGCCCTTGGCGACGGACGCCTCGCACGCGATCGTGGCCGGCCCGATGTCACGAGCATTTAACCCCGAATCTATAAAGTCCAGCCGTATGCTGCCTACAAGCACCGCGCCGACGGCGACCAGTGTCACGGTCGTATTCAGCGATTCCAGCTGAAGCGGCATGACCACACGTTCGTTCCGGCAATACAGAAGGGGCACGCGCTCGAATGTCGGGGGGTTGACGTTCCAGAGATCGCCGGCGATGTGTCGGACCTGCCGGATGCTGCAGTCATACGGAGCATGAAAACGGTGATACATGGCGGCCGTCAGGCGCAAGGTGGCGTAGCGACCATTGCGGTACAGCCCGCCCCAGGATTCGTTGTCGAGCAGCTCGTGGAGGTCGTAATCAATACCTTTGGCCTGAAACAGCATGTTGTCCCTGATCGGCCCGCACGCCACCACGACCCCGTCACAGGGGCTGGTGATGACTGACGCCCGCATATCGACCGGCCTTGCGCCATCCCGAAGTTCGCGCGTGAAGCAATCGTGCAGGCTGGCGAACGAGGTTTTCCTGGCCTCGGACAGATCCAGTTCACGACTGAACAGACGCCAGGCGGCGATCGACAACCGGGCGACCAGCGGGTGCTCGATGCGGCTGAACCCTCCGAATGCCCGACTCAGCAATCGGCGCGGAATCATGCGGTTGGTGATCCAGAAATTCAGCGCCGCTCGGGCGCGCGCAACATTCAGCATGGGGCGCTCTCCACTAAAGATCGCCGGCCAGCCCGCACTGCCGGCCCATCGGAGTTGATATGTCGTCGACTATGCTCGTCATAGGCATTGTTATCGTAATCGCGGCCCTGGTCGCTGCCGCCCGGGCCGGGTACTCGCGGCTGTTGCTGTCCCGGGCCAAGCATCCATCGCTTGTCGGTCACGGGCGAATCGCCCGTCGTTTCGCACGCCAGGTGCCAAGCTATGCCTACACGGGTGAGGCGTTCTATCGGAGCGACGACGCCCCGGCGGACGTGGGCCGGCAGCGCCGCCAGGCGTTCGAGGCACTCGCCTGCCGCCTGCGTGAGCGCAGTCCGGTGTCGATCACCGCCGGCGAACGCGTCGCCGGGATGGTCTCGGACATGCAGTTCGTGCGTCGCTACCGGGTGCCTTTCCAGTATGCCGGCCACGTGCGGGAACACCTCAGCGTCGGCGCGTTCGTCAGCGCCTCCGCGGGCGTCACCCTGACTGATCTCGACGGCAACGAGTCCCTGGATCTGACCGGCGCGTACGGCGTCAACGTCCTCGGCTACGACTTTTACAAGGCCTGCATTGCAGCCGGGGCCGAGCGGGTCGACGATCTGGGGCCGGTGCTTGGCCCCTATCACCCGGTTGTCGAGGACAACGTCCGGCGTCTCACGGAAATCTCCGGGCTGGATGAGGTTTCGTTCCACATGTCGGGCACCGAAGCCGTCATGCAGGCGGTACGACTGGCGCTTTACCACACCGGGCGCAGCCACCTGGTGCGCTTCTGCGGTGCCTATCATGGCTGGTGGGATGGCGTTCAGCCCGGCATCGGCAACCCGCACAAGACCGGCGACGTCTACACCCTCCGGGACATGGACGAACAAACGCTGCGGGTGCTCCGCCAGCGGCGCGACATTGCCTGTGTTCTGGTCAACCCGCTGCAGGTGTTGCATCCGAACGCCAACGCCCCGGGCGACGGTTCGCTGATTAACAGCGCGCGGTCTGCAAACCCCGACGTGGCGGCTTACGGACGGTGGCTGCGCGAGCTGCGCCAGGTGTGCACCGAGCGCGGTATCGTCTTGATTCTCGACGAGGTCTTCGTGGGTTTCCGTATCGCCTATCGCGGTGCGCAGGAATATTTTGGTGTTCAAGCCGACCTCGTTACCTATGGCAAGACGCTTGGCGGCGGGCTGCCGGTGGGCGTGGTGTGCGGCCGTGCCCACCTGATGAAGCGGTTCCGCGATGACCGCCCGGTCGATATCTGCTTTGCCCGCGGCACTTTCAATTCCCACCCCTATGTCATGGCGACGATGAACGAGTTTCTCCGGCGCAGTGCGGGCGCGGATATACAGGCGATCTATGCCAATGCAGACGAAATCTGGCAACGCCGCGCTCGCCTGTTCAACCAGCGTCTCGAGGCCGAGCACCTGCCGCTTCGCGTGGCCCATTTCTCGTCCATTTTCACCGTCCTGTACACGCAGCCATCGCGCTACAACTGGATGCTGCAGTTCTACTTGATCGCCGAGGGGCTGACCCTGCCATGGATCGGCACCGGCCGGTTCATCTTCAGTCTGAACTACACGGAAGACGAGTTCACGGCCGTCGTGGACCGCTTTGTGTCCGCGGCCCGGCAAATGAGCGAAGGCGGTTGGTGGTGGCACGATCCATCCCTTACCAATCAACGGATACAGCGCCGCATCCTCCGGGAAATGCTTCAAGCGAAGCTGGGCTCCGCTGGTGGCGCCCGAACCAAGAGACAACAGCAGATATGACTACAACCCTCGTTTTCCTGCTCTGCGCAGTCCTTTTGAGCGCCGAGCGCGTCACGTATTTCCTGGTCTGGCGTCATCCGGAAAGGTTCCAGCAGATCTGCCGCCATCGATTGCCCGCTGCCCTGGGCGCGCCCATTGATGTCGTCCAGGTCTTGTTCCGGGGCTTCAAAGTGCTGCAGATCGGCGTCTTTTTGTTCTGGTGCGCCTGGTTCGCCGATGGCCTCCCGATCCCCACGGCGACCCTCGCCCCGTGGCTCATTGGCGCCGCCATGATCGTCGCGGGGATGGTGCTGAACTTCAGCGTCTTCGCCGTGCTCGGCAAAACGGGCGTGTTCTACGGCAACAAGCTGGGCTACGACGTGCCCTGGCGGGAAGACTTTCCGTTTTCACTGGTTCCCCATCCGCAGTACGTCGGTGCCGTTCTGGCGATCTGGGGGCTCTTCCTGATCATGCGGTTCCCCCACCCCGACTGGTTTGTGCTGCCCCTGCTGGAAACGCTTTACTACGTGCTGGGCGCCCACTTCGAGCAATGACCCCACCGGCGGCGCCTGTGCATCATTACCTGGCGATCATGGGATCATAGAGATCGCCACGCAGCACATAGAGCGGCGCTTTCCAGTAAAGCTTCAGGTCGTGCAGCGGATCGGTGATGATCTTGGTTGCCCAGGCCAACCCGGTCACGATGCTGGCTTGCATGAACAGTTGCACCATGCGAAACAGCACGGCCCCGATACCGATGCAGATCCAGGTCACCGCGACGTTATGCATGAATTGATAGATGTCGGTATGCGGCGACAGCAGTCCGAACAGGTTTGGCTTGAGGATCAATACGATCGGCGAAAGTGCCCAGACACTCAGCAGCACGATCTTGCGCCGCAGGTTGTAGCCGACCTTTATGGATTCCTTGTATTCGTGGGTCGCTTCGTTCTCGTCGTCGTAGCCTTTCGGTTCGAAGAAGAAGTGTCCGATCTGCCGGGAAATCATCGCCAGAAACCAGCCCGTTATTGCAGCCGACACGGGGGACCTGAACACCAGGAAGTAGGTCATGAGGAAACAGCAGGCGCTGAACAGATGCAGTGACTGGTTGATCCGGCTGTGATGATAGTAACGGTGATCATCCCATCGCTGTTGTTTTAGCTCAGTGAGGAATTTCGTCATTGATCTTGTTTCCGAATTAAAGATGGAACCTCAGATTGCCCCTGTGCAGAGCAAAGCGGATCGCGCCAGACGCTCGACGCGTTCGATTACGCCTCGTGTCGGGGCGTCGGCAATGGCGTAATGAATCCAGCCGAAACGAGTTTCGCCACGATGCGCACGAGCGTGAAAGCGACATCCGGACTGCACGCTACCGAATGCTGACACACAATCTTTGCGACTATGTAACAGTGTTGTTTTGATCTTGCAGCACAGGCACAGGTTCCGACGAACGGGCGCCGCTGGCCTCGATACCGGGGCGCCGCATGCCCGGCGAACCCGCAGACTGCGCGGCACCTGCGCATGATCACGCAAAATCCCGGGCACCGGGCACAAAAACCCGCGAGCGCGGGTTTTCGGGATGTGGACCAAACGGGAACTCAGACGATACGCACGTCATCGGCCGCCTCAACGACGGCGGGCACTTGTCGGTTCTGTATCGACCCGAGGCTCGCCGCTGGTATCGGCGATCGCTGCCGTGAACAAGCATTCGCCGGATCGTCGGCTTAAACCGAGCCATCTGAGCCCGCAATACACGCCCCAAGCGATCATTGCGATGCTCGGTTAGCGCGACCAGCAGCGATGCGACGAATGGCGGCTTCGCGATCGCGCAGCACATCAGCCAGCTTTTCACGATATCCATTGACGACCGTTTCCGGTGCCAGATCGGGGCGGCCCGAATCGAATGGCGGCGCGGGCGCGTATTCGAGCGCGAGCTGGATGGTCTGCGCCACGCCCACGCCGGCGATCCGGGCGACCAGCGCGAGTGCGAAGTCGATGCCGGCCGTTACCCCGCCACCGGTCCAGATATTACCGTCATTGACGACGCGGCCCTCGTCGGGGATCGCGGCGAACTCGGTCAGCATATGCCGCCATGCCCAGTGACAAGCCGCATGCCGCCCCTCTAACAGACCGGCGGCCGCCAGAATCAATGAGCCGGTGCATACCGATGTCACGTAGTCGGCCAAACCGGCCAGGCGCCGGATCGCGGCCATGAAGCCGGGACGCGCCATCGCCTCCACGCAGCCGAATCCACCCGGCACGCACAGCACATTGCAGTGCGTAATCGTCGCAAGGTCTTCCAGACCTGTGAATACCAGCCCTTCCGCCTCGATATCCCGGCCGCCTTCCGAGGCTACGCTGAGATGAACGCCGGGCAGGCGCGCAAAGACCTGATGCGGGCCGCAAAAATCCAGATGGGTTACGCCCGGATACAGTGGGAACACGATATGCGTCGTGGGAGCGGCGCTTGTCATGGGCTGGTCTGATTGGGGTGGTTGATTCAGGATAGCGATTTCGCGGATGTCGCGAATGTCATCCTTCCCTCTTTTTCAGCCATGACTTACCGCGTCGGCTTCTTCGTATTTCCGGATTTCCATATCCTCGATCTCACCGGCCCATTGTCGGTGTTCGATAGTGCCGGCTATTTCGGTCGCGCCTACAGCGCCGACATCCAGATGTTATCCATGACCGGTGGTCTGATTCGCAGCTCGTCGGGCCTGGTCACGGACACGACTCGCTGGAACCGCCAACCCGTTGATACATTCATCGTGGTCGGTGGCCGCGGTTCTCGGGCCGCTTCCGCCTGTGTCGACAGCGTAGCCGCCGTGCGATACGCCGGCACCACAGCGCGCCGGACCGCCAGCGTTTGCACCGGCGCCTTTGTGCTCGCCGCAACCGGCCTGCTCGACGGCCGCAAGGCGACCACACACTGGCGCCACGCGGGCGAGCTACAAAGCCGGTTTCCAAGGATTCTTGTCGACGGCGAGCGTATCTTTATTCAGGACGACCGATTCTGGTCATCTGCCGGAATCACGGCCGGCATCGATCTGGCCCTGGCGCTGATGGAATCTGATTTCGGCCCGCAACTCTCGCGAGCGATCGCCGGCGAATTGGTGGTCTATCATCGACGCTCGGGCGGCCAGTCGCAGTTTTCGGCCTTGCAAGCGCTGCAACCGGCGTCGGATCGTGTTCGTGTCGCGCTGGAATATGCACATGCCCATCTGCAAGCCGATCTGTCGATCGAATGCCTGGCCTCGGCAGCCGCGCTCAGCGCGCGACAACTCACGCGACGGTTCAAAGCCGAAACCGGCCTGACACCTGCGCGAGCGGTCGAGCGTCTTCGGGTGGAAGAAGCACGACGACTGCTCGACGATGGCGGACTATCCGTGGCACAAATCGCCCGCGCCGTTGGCTTCGCCAACCCCGAACGGATGCGGCGAGCCTTCATCCGACGTCTCGGCCATCCACCACAGGCGCTACGGCACGCCAGCCGTTAATTTCGTCTATCCGGCTGGACACTTGTTCTGAGCTATGAAAACGCTTCGGGGATCTCTTCCATCGCTTCTTCGGTATGAAATATTTTGAATCCGCGATCCTGGTAGTTCTGTAGCGCTTTGGGGTGATCCAGTGTGCAGGTGTGCACCCATACGCGCTCGGCGCCCATATCCCAGGCCCGGGAAATGGCTGTGGTAAGAAACGCGCCCCCGATACCCGTACCAATAAAGGTGGGTAGAAGCCCGAAATATACGACTTCAACACGTTTGTCGTTCTGAAATTCAAGTTCGAAATAGCCCGCCGGCGTACCCGAGACATGGGCGACCCATATCTCGGTTTCAGGACGATTCAGGTGGGCAAGCCAGTCTGTATCCGTCCATGAGAGCCGTGAAGTCCAGAACCATTCAGCGCCGACGCCAGCGTACAGGAAACGATTAAACTCGGGCGACGCTATTTCGCTCTGGATTAATTGAAACCGGTCGTAGCCGGATTTTGCGGCTCGCAACTGCCCGGGTTCACGCATCTCCAGGTAGGTTGTTTTAACAAGACGCTTCATAGCAATTAAAAAGAGGTAGCGACGGCTTCCAGCTCGGATTGGATAATTCTAGCGATGCGATCTGCCCATAACGTATACGCCGCCGCGCCCGGATGGAAGCCATCGACTGCGAAATGAACTTTTTCGGCGGGAAAGATCACCGGAACAAAACGACACGCCGCGTTATCCTGCGCAATATTTTGCATGATTCGATTGAGTCTTTTCGCGCGTGCGCGCAGCCACCAGCGCAAGGGCTGTGGCAGCGCCGGGGATTGATGCATCGGCGGCACGCTGGCCAGCAAAATGTGGCGGGCTTGAAACTTCGTTTTGAGTAACGAAACAATTTTCCGCAGATTGTCGGCCCACTGCCTCGACGACGTGCGTGCAGCGACATCGTCGACGCCGACGAAAACCAAGACAAACAGGCGCTGGGCCAAGGCCACGACGACCACTTCGGCGCCCGGCACACCTTGGCCATTTCGGTCGCCGGCAGGCCCCGGGAGAAAACAAGAACCGCAGTCTCAGCGAATCAACCGTCTGAGTTCATCGCGCGATTTTGAGTTCGTCCGATGCAGGCACGCCTACGCCCCGCCATTTTTTGTCAGGACCAAGCCGTGGTCAGTTTGACGATATACCCAGTGGGGTCGACCTGAAATCAGTTACCGATCTTGCGGACTTCGTAAGCTCAGTGCGCTCTTGCAATCCATCAACCATCCGAAACGGGCGTCGGTCCGGAGCGAAAGGGCTCGAGCGTACGCGCCGAGTGTGCCGTGGTAGTGAGCGAGCCCTGCCGTAAGTAGTTTTCCAAGTGGTCGAGCAGCGCGGTATTGCCACTGGCGCCATTGCGCCAGACCGACAGTTCGTAATCGGGCAATGCCGGCAGATGCCGCGCCGCAGTCAACTCGACCACGCGGGCCGATAAGTCGGGCAGGCAGCGATGGGGAAGTACACTGACCGCAAGGCCGGCACCGACGGCCGCGGTCACCGCTGAAAGGCTGACACAGGTGTAGGCCAGACGATAGCGAATGCCGGCTTGTTCCAACGCGTGCAATGCGTCTTTACGAAAGCGGCAGCCTTCGGGAAACAGCGCCAGGGGCAACGGGTCGTGATCGTAGACAGCGGTTTCCGGCGACCCGATCCAGACAAGCGCGCCGCGTTGAATGACGCGGCCGAAGTCGTCGCCGGGCCCGCTGGTAATCAATGCCATGTCCAGACTGCCGGCCTCGATGCGGCGCAAGATATTGGCGGAGGTATTGCAGTACAACTCGACGCCGACTTCGGGATGCGTCTTCGAGAAACGCGCCAGCAGGTCGGGCAAGAGCGTGGCCGCGAAATCATCCGGTGCGGCAAAACGGATATGACCGCTCAGCGGCTCCCGGTCGAAGGCAGCGGCCGCCGCTTCGTAGGCGCGCAGGATACGGTGCGCATGAACCCGTAGTTTTTCACCGTCGGCGGTGAGTCGTTTACATCGACCGGACTTTTCGAACAAGCGCGCACCCATGTCCTCCTGAAGTTTGCGCATCTGCAAGCTGACTGCGGCTTGACTGCGGTGAACCTGCCGAGCCGCGGCGGTAAACGTGCCCGTATCGGCGACGCACATAAATGTTCTCAACAACTCGGGATCGACTGGCTGTTTCATGGCGGCTACCGTCGCGGCTAATACATAAGCATTGGTTATGAATGAGCCCAGTATAAATAGTTGGAATGATCGATCGATCCACTCCTATGCTGCCGCATGCCTGTACCCACTGCGATCCGAGAACAGAGTCATGTCGGTTCATGATCATGGCCGCCCGCGCGGCGTGAACGCCATCCCCTATGCCTTTGTGCTCATCTGGAGCGCCGGCGCCATCGTGGTCAAGCTGGGTTTGCAGGATACGACCGCCTTGGCGTTTCTGGCGCTGCGGATGCCCATCGCCGCATTGGCCGTGTGGTTGATTATCCTGTGGGTGCGGCCGAAATGGCCGTATTCGCGGTCGGGGTTGGCCATCACCGTCGCAACCGGCCTGTTGATGCAGGTGGTCTATCAATCGTGTTTCTTTCTGGCACTGGCGTATCGACTGACCCCTGGCATGATGGCGATCATTCTCGGAACCCAGCCGCTGCTGACCGGCCTGGTTCGTTTTCGGCAAACACACGCACGCCAATGGTTAGGCTTGGTGCTCGGTCTCAGCGGCCTGATCCTGGTGGTCGGTGTTGGCGCGCTCGCGCATCAGGTGCCGATAGCAGGCCTTGTGTGGGGCCTGTTGGCACTACTGGGTATTACCGCCGGCACGCTCATGCAAAAGTTCAACAGTGCGTCGAGACCCATTCTGTGCGACATGGCCGTGCAGTATTCAGTAAGTGCGGTGGTTCTGGTGGTGATTGCGCTGTGGCTGCCGGGGCAATCCGTTCACTGGACGCCGGTGTTCACGCTGACGCTGGGCTGGATGTCGTTGGTCGTGTCGGTCGGTGCGACACTGCTGCTTTACTTCATGATTCAGCGGGGCGAGGTTACACGGGTCACCAGCCTGTTCTTCTGCGTTCCGCCTGCCACCGTACTGTGGGACTTCCTGTTGTTCGGCGACCGACTGTCCGTGCCCGCATTGATCGGCATGCTGCTGGTCGTCGCCGGCCTCATCCTGATTAACCGGCCCGCAGCGGGGAAAGCGCCCGGAGTCAACCGCTGAGAGGCGATCTAAACCTCGATGCGGGCATTCGTCATGTCAGGTTCAAGCCACTGCCAGCGATAACGATCTCGCCCGTGAGAAAAGCCAGCTGCGCGAGTACAACCACGATGTCGGCGATATCGGCCGGGTCGGCGGCACGGTCCATCGGCGCGTGATCACGCCATAACGTCTGCGCTTTGTCGCAGCTGGCCGTTATCGGCGTATTGGCCAGGCCGGGCACGACGGCATTCACGCGAATATCCGGCGCCAAGGTCTTCGCGGGTAGTTGCGTCATATGATAGCGATACTGGATGTAGAACCAGTCACGCGCGCAACCCAACCATTTCTATTCGGCATTGACCGGCTTGGGCTGGCCAATCAACGCTGCCCGCTCAAGGCCAACCGCACCCCCAGCCCGACGAAGATACCGCCAACCGTTTTCTTCAACCAGAACCCGAGACGCTCGGCACAGGGCCGTGATAGCCGATGCGTCGTTCGTCGTCGCCGGCCGAAGTTGCTACATGCCGGCCTTCTCACCGGCGGCCATCCGTCACTCCCTTGCGCTGAAAACGAGGCGCAGTCCGAACATCACCAGCAGCGCGCCGAGGCTGCGATCGAGCCACAGCCCAACCTGGTGGTTATGGGCCAACACTCGAGCCGCTTTCGCCGCGCCGAGTACGATCCACGGCTCGATCATGGCGGCGACAACAATGATCAATGCGCCGTGCAGGAAAAGCTGGACACTTACCGGTCCGGCGCCGGGCACCACGAACTGGGGGAGAAAGGCCAGAAAAAACATGGCGACCTTGGGATTGAGCGCCGCGACCATGACACCTTGCCGATAGATCCGGCCTGCGCTCACGCCCACGCTTGATTTTTCCCCGAGCATCCCGCCGCCATCCGAGCGCAGGGACTGAATCCCAAGCCAGATCAGGTAGCCGCCGCCGATCCATTTGATGACGGTAAACGCGTCTGCGGACGCCAGCAGGATTGCCGATAGCCCGACCGCCGCTAACACAACATGGACCAATGCGCCGGTCCACACACCGAACATCGCGGCGAACCCAGCATGGCGCCCGCGCCGCGCCGCCTGGCTCATGATGAACGCCATATCCGGGCCGGGCGATATATTCAGCAAGACGGCGGCGCCGAAAAACGTCATCCAGTGTAATAAGCTGTAATCGAACATGGCGCCTCCTCCTGATACCGATCCAACTGAACCCGAGTCATCAAGCATGCAACTGCTGTTTGAGCGGCTGCAAATTCCCGAGTACCCAGACATCGTTTATCAGATCGCCGTCGAACGAGAACAGCGCGCAACCATGCCAATTGACGCGTCTTTGTGTAGGCTCTACGCCCATGAAGCGCCCGCGGTGAATACCGGTAAACAGCATTTTGGCGAACACCTTGTCGTTTTCGGCGACCAGTTCTTCGATAACACAACGGTATTCGCTGAGCGCACGATGGGCATCGTCGACGTATTCAATAAACCCGTCGTGGCCGCTTTTCTGGTCACCGAGCGAGCCCCGAAACGTGCATTGTTCGCTTAGGGCCTGCTGCCGTTTCGTGCGAGCGCCGCGTTGGAGACCGCAAATCGTGTCCGGCAAGGCGCGAGTCGCCGATCGTGGCGTGCCACGATCAAGACTTGCAACGCCGCCGGGCACGATTTGCGGCCCAACCCTTCGGGACAAGCGCTGTTTTGCGGCAATCCAGCGTTGCAGCACGCTTGCGCAGAATGACTGCGCGGCGCGCACTACGCCTCGTCTTGCCACAAAACAGCGCTTGGCGCGGACTCGCACGGAACGGCAACAGGCCCTAAAACAGCGGGTATCGCGGATTTATCGTGCGCGTCCCACAGCCGTTCGTAGAACCGTCGTACTTGGTCTTTGTGAGACATGGCATACCCCCGCGATCACAGCAACTGACCGACCATCCCAGCCATGGCCTTGCCCAGCGTCAGATGCTGATCTTCGTCCAGATGGACACCGTCGACCCGACTCGTCTTCGTGACTGAGCCTGCATCGAAGAAATGACAACCGGCATCGCTTGCTACTTGCCGTATGGCTTGGCTGAGACCGACCGCTTTAATTTCTGCGCCCTCGAATTTCGGCGCGATCGCGCCTTTTGCTTTTTGAATCGCTGGCGGCGCGATGATCAGTATTTCAGGCGCGGACATCCCGGGCTCTATGGGTGCCCGACGAATCGCCGCCACGATCGCGCCGAGGCCTTGAGCCGACTCCCACGCCGTACGCTGGTGCATCGATTGAAAGTCATTAGTGCCCAGGAACACCGTAACCAGTGACAGCGGTGAGTGGATTTCAATCCGCTGCTCCAAGCCGGTCAGTCCGTTGCGCCCCGGCTTGTAGGGGTCGTCCCAGACGGTACGGCGGCCGTTGAGACAATCTTCGATAACGCGAACCGATTTTCCCAATTTGGCCAGTTCGAGCTCCATAACGCCCGGCCAGCGCTGCCCGAAGTCAAATCGTTCGTGGGTGTCCGGAATAATGCCCCAACTGAGCGAATCCGCGTAAACCAGAATTTGATGCATATCTCCCTACCTCCTTCGCGCGCCGAGTCGCGATTCACCCACGGGCTCTGCGTTGACCCTAGCTGTCCAGCACCTGCGGAAATCCACTACAGCGATTTGACAGGCACACGGTCACCCATTGCGTATTGCCGGCTCGCATCGGACTTCGAAGTTCACTGAATTCGCGATAAAGCAAAAGGAATGCGCTTTATCGTGAAGTGACTTGGCCAGCTCAGCATCATCTTCTACGCCGATTTTGATACTTGGTTTTAACGTGACCGATTTGAAATGACCACTGCCATTTTCACTTTCAATCATTATGCCCGTCGCCTTGTCTATGTAATCGGATACCGTAATTCCAGAATCTGAGCATAGATGCAGATACCAAAGCATGTGACACGCAGAAAGCGAGCTCAGCAACATCTCTTCCGGATTGTAACGAGATGAGTTGCCCAAAAATGCTGGGTCAGCCGATCCATGTATCGTCGGCTTAACTCCGCACGTTATTTCGTGATCGCGGGAAAACGCGCGGTAATTTTTTGTTCCGTCCCCTAAGTTGCCGGTCCAAACCACGGTAGCGGAATAGTCATGCTCGCCGTTCCTAGGCATCTAAGCCTCCATTTGAAGATGCAATTTGATGGTAGGGTGCGTGAAAAGCTCGCCTGTCGGCCGACGATTCACGTCGAACTCACCGTCGGTTCATTCAATCGCTGACGCAACCAATCGGCGACGTGACCGACAGCTGTCGATGGTGCCGACACGCCGTTACTATAGACTGCCATACCTGCCGGCTGATGCAGCGACTCGCGCGTCGGGGTGACCAAATCACCGCGTTCGAGCAGTGAACCCAGACCCCGTCCCCAGCCTAGCCCAATGCCGTGACCGGCCAGAACGGCTTGAACCATGACCGGATAACTATCGAAGATCTGCGCCGGCGCGGCCGGTTCGATCGGTACGCCCACCTGCATGAACCACTGCGGCCAATTGAGCCAAAAGTCATCGGGCGGTTCGCGAAAGTAAAATAGGGGCTGCTCGGCCAATTCTTCGAGCGTCATCGACCCGGACGCCGCGAAGCCTGGAGCACAGATCGGAAAAATATCGTCGAATGCGGTAAACAGCGGCGTCAGCGTGCCCGCGGGGCGATCCGTACTCTGAACGGCGAGATCGAAGCGATCGCCAGCTCGCGTTACCGGCTCGGTGGTGGCACTGACCTGAATTGTCAGGTCGGGATGGACGGCATGAAATGCCGGCAGCAGCGGCACGAGCCAATACATCGCGACATACAGTTCGGCGAGAACCACCACCTCGCCCTCGGGGCGGCGTGCGCGTAACACGTCAGCGGCCTTGCCGATCTCTGCGAGCCCACGTATCACGGCATCCGCCAGGCTACGGCCTTCGGCGGTCAATGCCACGCGGCGATGATGCCGGGTGAACAGCGGCGTGCCCACATCGGCTTCGAGCGCCCGAATCTGGCGGCTGATCGCCGCTTGACTGAGATGCAACTCATCGGCGGCCCGCTTGAAACTCTCATGCCGGGCCGCGAGTTCAAATGGTCGCAAGGCGGCCAGCGGTGGCAGACGATAACGAGAAGACGACATGGCATGACTTTACTCAAACGCAAGCGAACTATCATATAAATCGCATGACGCCGTTCGTCTGCGTGATGAGGATGGTAGCGTCCAGTCACACAGAGGATGTGGTGCCAGAGCCCTCCACCAACGGCATGCGCCAGGCGATCGGCCTGATGGTCTTGTCTTCTTTTCTGACCTCAATCGGCGATGCGCTGGTCAAGACGCTGACCGACGACATCAGCGTGTGGCAGTTGTACGTGATGCGCGCCTGGATCGCCCTGCCCTTGCTGGCGACGTTGATCGCCACCAAGCGACGAACGGCACGACGGCTCCATCGTCCGGGTTGGCTGGTCGTTCGTAGTCTGCTCATGGTGGCGATGTGGGTGTTCTTCTATGCCGCGTTGCCAACCGTTGGATTGGCGGTCGCCTCGGCCGGCCTTTATACGTTCCCCTTGTTTCTGGTGCTGTTGACGTGGCTCAGGGGCGGCCCATCGCTGACCGGGCGGCGCATTTTTGCCTTGGTGCTTGGCTTTGCCGGCGTACTGCTCGTGCTTCGACCGACGAGTGCCGCGTTCTCGGCGGCTAGCCTGCTACCGATCGGGGCTGCTGTGTGCTATGCGCTGCAAGCGTGGGTCACGCGACATCGCTGCCAACACGAAAGCCCGTGGATGATCTCGCTCGCGATGAACGTGGGTTTCCCGATCGTTGGCGCGATCATGCTGGGCGTGCTCGATGGGCTGCCTGTGCCATACGCCAGTAACGAAACAGCCGCTTTCATCGTTGACAGCTGGTGCTCGATCGACCCTTTGATCTGGCTGCCCATTGTCGCGTTGGGCGGCATTATCGTGGCCGCGAGCGCCAGCATGGCAGCGGCGTATCAACGTGGGGACTCGCCGGTGATCGCCACCTTTGATTATTCTCATCTCGTGTTTGCGGCGATCTGGGGCGTCGTGTTCTTCGGTGAGGACGTCGGCTGGGCAAAACTCATCGGCATGGCCGCGATCGCACTCGCCGGTGGGTCGGCTATGACCGCCGGCCGGTAATAAAAACTACCTGACCACTCTGCCGATGCCTGGCGTGCCGCCGATTGAGCTTCGCGATTATATTGGCCAAAAACGTCCGGTTTTGTGCCGCATCTCCCCTCGGTGGTATCCCAATTGCTTCGTAAGCTGGTTGCATCGCAAACCACACAGAGAATTGATGATGACAACCGCACTCCTCATGATTGATGTTCAGGCGTCTTTTACGGCGCGTGATTACTGGGATGAGGCTTTGGTGGATCCGTGGGCAAGACGGCAACGCGCATTGATCGATGCGGCATTGAGCGCGAATGTGCCGCTGGTCCGAATATTCCACGAGCAACCTGGCACCGCGGGCCCGTTCGACCCGGATCAGGGCCTGGTTCGTCCGCTGGAGGGCTTTGCCGACGAAGCCCACGCTACTTTTCGTAAACGCGCCCACAACGCGTTTACCGACACGAGCCTGCAAAGTTGGCTCGAAGAACGCGGCATCGATCGGATCGCGATCAGTGGTATTCGGACCGAACAATGCTGCGAGACCACGACGCGTGTCGGCGCCGATCTCGGCTTTACGGTCGACTTCGTCAGCGACGCGACCCTGACGTTTCCCATGACGCGCAACGATCGTACTTGGCCAGCGGATGAGATCCGGGCGCGTACCGAGCTCGTCCTGGCGGATCGTTTTGCCCGTATCGTCGATACGGCCACGCTGATCGATGAATGGCAAGGCCATGGCTGAAAGTGCAACAAAATCCGAGGCAACCCCGCTCGAAGTCGGCGTCTTAATGCTGCCCGGCCAGGTCCCGCTCGATCTGGCCGGGCCGCTGCAGGTATTACACAGCGCACAGCGTCTGGGCGCCGACATCACGATCCATTTCTTCGGTCCGCAGTGTTCGATCGACTGGTTAGCGCCGCTGGTTCTGTCCGGTATCGAGCCGCTGCCTGACACGCCGGGCCCATTAAGGCGCTGCTGAAAAACCCGACAAATCTCGGGACAATAGTCAGCAGTGGAGAGTGAATAGGAGCCGAACCGATGCGAA